>CAKQWL010000054.1 GCA_934278965.1 uncultured Clostridia bacterium
CGGCGGAAGTGCCAACCGTGCCGATTTCCAGCGTTTTACTCCCGTTTACATACACTTTGGTGCCGTAATCAATGGAGTATCCGTCCACAAGATAATAGCTGCCGGGAATTCCGCGGAGCAGCACACGATAGGTTCCGTACGGCGCATCATCGCGGATTGCTTCTTTCATATCCTCCGTGACAGCGCCGCTTTTGAAATCATCGGAATACAGCAGCCTGTTGGGATAAAAGTCCCAATGCGCCCCCATTGTGATCAGTTCCTTGTCCAAATCGACACCGGTCAGGTCAATGCAGCCGTTTTCCGGCTCTATTGGCGGCGGCGTTTTCTGAAAGCCGTTAATGGAAGCCCACCCGAAAAACAACACCACCAACACGGTTGCCGTCAGAAACGTCTTTACAGCTTTTTTTGCCAAGCTTGTTTTCTTGGGATTCATTTCTCTTATCCCTTTCCATGTGAGAGCGTCAAGCCCCGCATCATTCTCTGTAATTATTATACCAGAAAAAAATGAGATTCTCAGATAAATTTTCTCAAAATAGTATCATCTCTAATAACGAACGCAGATGCGCAGTCAATTCCGTTTAAATCGTCCCAAAGTGACGTAATGCCTCCGTAATTGCCTTTTCCTTTTCGATAATATCCTTGATAAAAACAAAAAATCCGAACCCCTGACCGATTGGTCTAAGGTTCGGATTATCTTGCATTGGTGGAGAAGAGGAGAATCGAACTCCTGTCCGAAAGCACATCCGCAAAACTTTCTCCGAGCGCAGCCGTTCCTTTTTGCTTCGCAAAGCCAAGCGCCGAGCGGCAGGCTCGAGACTCTGCTATCCCGTTGTTCCCCTGTGCTTCCGGGAGCAGGCACAGAGTTCTCCTGTATTATTGACGCCGAGGTCCGAACCTACAGGTAAATCCGGTTCGACGACGCGGCCGCAATCTGCGGCGGGCAGCTATGCTGCGAATGCGTAATTGTTATTATTTTTTGCGTTTATATTTAACGTGCCGTTTTTAACGCAGACTCGGCAAACTGCGGCTCGCTTATCTTGTTTCAGCACCCCCGTCGAAACCTTTGCACCCCCATAGTTATTCTTTCTCTGTTCTTATTATACACAATTTCGGAGGACAATACCATTACATATTCATTACGTTCCTCCTTCCTTTGATGCCGCCGCAAAGCAAAAAACGCCCTCTGACCGGGAGTTTTCCGGCAGAGGGCTCTTCTTTACTTTCGAAGGCAAAGGAGTGAATCCTTCCGAAACGCTAAAAACGATGCCTGCGATGCTCTAAAAATACGGCTGGTACTGCTTCAAATTCTCTTTGAGCAGGTTCGGCACATCCAGACCGTACGGACATCTTGATTTGCACTGTCCGCAGCCGATACATTTTTCAATCTTGTGCATTTCCTCTTTCCATTCGTCGGTTGTATACACCGGAATCGGCGCGCGCTTCAGCATCAGGCCCATTCTTGCACAGTCCTTGATTGAAATTCCGACAGGACATGGCATGCAGTATCCGCAGCTTCGGCAGAAATCTCCGGACAGTTCTTCTCTGTCTTTCGTGATGATGGCTTCGAGTTCCGGCGTCATCCCCTGTTCAAAATCTTCGGTGTTGCATGCGAGGAATTCTTCAATCTCTTCCATCCTCTGCACGCCCCAGATCGGGAGGGCGTTATCGAACTGCGCCAGATACGCATAGGCCGCTTTCCCGCTCTTAATCAGGCCGCCGGCCATCCCCTTCATGCAAAGGAATCCCATATCGTGCTCTGCGCACAGGTGAACGAGTTTTTCTTCCTCCGGGGACGCGATATACGAAAACGGGTACTGAAGTGTTTCATAAAGGCCGGATTCAATCGCCTGACGGGCAATCTCAACCCGGTGGCTTGTGATACCGATATGGCGCACTTTTCCTTCTTCTTTCGCCTCCAGCATCGCTTCATAAAGCCCGCTCTCATGTCCCGGTACCGGGCAGAATGGGAGATTGTGGAACTGCATAATGTCCACGTAATCCGTTTTGAGCTCTTTCAGACTGGTTGCCAGCTGTTCCTTAAAATCCGCGGCGTTCAGCGCCATGGACTTGGTCGAAATGAAAATATCGGAGCGTACATCGCTGAGTGCCTCCCCAATCTTCGTTTCACTGTCGGTATAAAACCTTGCCGTGTCAAAGAAACGGACACCGCCGTCATACGCTCTCCTCAGGATTTTCACTGCTTCATCCATGGAAACACGCTGAATCGGAAGGGCTCCGAATCCATTTTTGTTGACTGTAATTCCGGTTTTCCCAAGTGTTACATACTTCATCTTTCTCTTCCTCCTTCTTTTCTTCCTGTCTTATTTTTATTTCTACTCTGTTTTCCCTTTGTCTTGATCTTTTTATCCGAATCTTGCCATCCTGCGCGGCGGAGGGTATGTACTGCCCGCCGGGTCGCTGCCGGTCCGCCGCCAAACTACCGCCGGACCGCCTGCTGCATCCGCCGCTCTGCGTCCCGCTTGGCAATGTCCTCACGTTTGTCATAATTCTTTTTCCCGCGCGCGACGCCCAGTTCCAGCTTCGCGAGACCTTTTTCATTGATATAAAGGTTCAGCGGAACGAGAGTCAGGCTCTTCTGCGTTGTATATCCGATCAGTTTTCGGATTTCCTGCTTGTGCATCAGAAGCTTCCGCGGCCGCAGCGGGTCCACATTGAAACGGTTGCCCTGTTCGTACGGACTGATATTCATTCCGTAAAGAATCATCTCCCCATTCTCCACTTTGGCGTAGCCTTCCTTGATGCTGGCTCGTCCGCGCCGGATGGATTTAATTTCCGTTCCGGTCAGCACGATTCCGGTTTCATAGGTTTCCTCTATAAAGTAATCATGCCGCGCCTTTTTATTACTCGCGATCAGTTTCTTCTGTTTCATACGCTTATTCCTCTATCTCCTGCATTTCCTGCCTAATTCCTGTCCGCTCCGCATGCTTCGGTGCGTGCTGCGCCGGATCTCCGTTTTCCGTCCTTCCGCTCTGTCCGGTCTCCGAATCAGAGCCGCATTTGTCTGCTGCGCGGCCAAAGGATTCCGTCTATCCTTCCGAGGATTGCGCTCTCCTCCATCTGAAATGCTCCTGACACAACCTCCTGCGTGCCTTCCGGCTCTTGCTCCGGAGTCAGGCAGACAGCCCCTTCTCTCACAGTCTCCGTACTTCCGTCCGCCGCCGTAAACAGGTCGCCTTCCGTTCCGCACACCCGCAGCACACGAACGGCGCCGTCCCCGCCTTCTTTGTGCAGATAATTCAACACCGCGACCGTGTCGCCCTTCGCCGGCTTACGATAAAGATATGCCGCCTTATTGATAAAAACAACATCCTTTGGCTGCACAGAGCCCCCCGCCGGTCCGTCAGACACCGTTTCGATCTCGGTCAGCAAGGACAATGCCAGCCCGATCAAAACAGCAAGTACTGCAGCTCTTCCGCATCCCCAGATTTTTCTGAACATCCGCAAAACCCATCCTCTCTCAAATTTTTATGTACCAAATCCAATTCTCATCCAATGAATGCCTGCCAAATGAGAGAAACTTTACGGTTGAAAGCGGAGAATGCCGCCGAATGCCTGACTCTATCCTAAAATCGACAGATACTATTAAACGGATACAGCCGAATCAGCGCCTTTCCGACAATATCGTCGATCGGCACAACTCCGACATCCGAATAACGCGAATCCTTGCTTACGCCCCGATTATCGCCAAGGCAGAAGACCGAGCCCTCCGGTACCTCGAAATGCGTGCCCGCATCATGCGGCATCGTTCCGCCGATCGGAATATAATCCTCTTCCAGCGGGGTTCCGTTCAGATACACAAGGCCGTCCTCCAGATCAATCGTATCCCCCGGAAGTCCGATAATTCGCTTAATGAGAAGCTTTTCTTTTCCGGTTTCGGTCTTCAAATTCGTATGAAATACGACAATATCCTCTCTCTCCGGTTCTCCGAAGATTTTATGCTTATACGCCTGTCTGCTTAAAAAGATGTAATCATTGTTGTGTAAAGTCGGCTCCATCGAAGTCTCTTTTACGATCGTCGGCTTGAAAAATACAAGCACCAGCGCCGCCAGCGCAAACGCGATTACAATATCTCTTATCCATTCTTTCATTATCGTCCAAACCCTCCGGATTTATTCTCTGTCTGTTCCGACTTTTCATCACGGAAAAAGCGTTTCCCGAATCTTTTCGAGATTCTCCGGAAGTGCGCTTTTTATTTCGGTGCCTTCGAGATAAGACAGCACCCCGCTGCCCTTCTCAAAGAATAACCGATACGCATGAAGAAACTGTGTCGAGAGTCCGAATTTTCTCCCGATCACACGGTTAACCGCCGGATCACCGTATTTGGCATCCCCGATGATCGGATACCCGGCTTTCGCAAGATGCGCCCGAATCTGATGTGTTCTGCCGGTAACCAGTTCAACCTCCAAAAGCGTATATCCCGGCGCGTATGCGAGAGGCCGCGCAATCGTTTCCATGACCCGGCCGCCTTCCGCAGCGTCCATGCTTGAAACATGTACCGTATTGGTTGCAGAATCCTTTTCCATACGGTCTCTTAAAAGCAGCGCCTTTGAAACCTTTCCGCGGACTACCGTAAGATAATACTTCCGAACATATCCTTTTTCCCGAATCATCCGGTTCAGTTCGCGAAGCGCTTCGGCATCCTTTCCGAAAAGCACAAGACCTGTTGTATTGCGATCCAGCCGATTGGCCGGTGCCGGCGCAAAGGTTTTCGACGCTCGCGGATTGTATTTTCCGGTTTCTGTTAAATATCCGAGCACCTGATTCGCCAAATGATTTTTCTTTTCATGGGCATCCCCGTGGGTCAAAAGACCGAGAGGCTTTTCCGCCGCCAGAATATGCTCGTCCTCGTAAGCGATATGGAACTGCCGACGTCCCTTGGCCGCCGTCTTTTTCCGCTGCAGCTGCTCGGCTTCCTCCGGACTGATGTACAGCGTCAGTTCGTCCCCCTCTGTCAGGATATAACTCTCCCCGGCACGGCTGCCATTCACTTTCAACTCTTTCCGGATTAGTTTATAGATCCTGGAAAGCGGTGCGTTTTTTAAATATTTTCGAAGAAAACGATCCAGCCGCTGCTGATCGTCGTCTTTCGTAATTG
>CAKQWL010000055.1 GCA_934278965.1 uncultured Clostridia bacterium
ACCGGGTATGCGCCGGAGACAGCATTCTTCAAAAAGAAAATCAGGGAGCAATTGGAGAAGCAAGGACTTTCGCACTCCTGGTTTCCCTCTTGGTACAGCAGCCTTGAAGAAGCTGTTTATCATGAAAATTGGGGCATGGCTTCGATTGCGGAATGGTTCGGTGAAAAATACCGGGAGTCCTCTTCTGCGAAGATTATCGGGGAAAGAGTCTATTTCTTGGAACGCGGAAGAATGGTTCTAAAGCCGCAGAAAATTTCGGAAGAGCGTCGGCAGCAGCTGATACGCGCGTTTCTGATGCTGACACCGGAGGAGCGTCTGGATCGCGATTGGCACGAAGTCTATCTCTTGGACGGAACCCGAATTACGATCTTTCGCCGCAATATGGTAAAGAAGGGACAGGACGCGATCATTTTCCGGCGTTATGTTGTGCCGTCTTATACCTTTGAGGAACAGGCTGCTCGGGGAACGATCCCGAAGGAAAGCATCCCTTTTTTCGAAGCGATGGCGGGGCTGGGCTATAATGTGGCGTTTACCGGTGCGGTCCGAACGGCAAAAACAACCTTTCTCTCGACCTGGCAGGCATATGAAAGGAAGGATCTGGAGGGGGTGATGATCGAAACAGATCCGGAAATTCCGATGGATCGGCTGATGCCGGAAGCGCCGATTGTGCAGCTCCTGGCAGATGGGGAGCGGCTTGCGGAAATAACGAGAAATCTTCTTCGAAGTGACGCAGATTATTTTATCATGGCGGAGGCAAGAGACGGGGTCGCGCTGGACACCGCCCTTCGGGCAGCGTCAAAGGGGACAAGAAGGATGAAAATCACCTTCCATACCCGGGAGCCATACGATTTTCCTTATGATGTAGCATCGGAGATTGTTCATTCAAAAGGGGGCGAAATTCGTTTCGAAGCGCGTCGGGCGGCGTCTGCTTTCGATTATATTTTTCACTTCATTCAGCTTTCGGATAAGTCGAAGAAGCGTCTGCGGGGGATTTATGAGATTTCATTTGATCGGCAAACGGAAAAGATACGAATCTTTCCGATCTGTCTCTATGAAGGGGAGCGAGATGGATGGAACTGGTTTTACCGCATTTCACAGGGAAAACGGGAGGCGGGCATGGAGGAAAATCGGGAACTGTTCGGGCAGTTTGAAACGAGACTTCGTGAACTTTCGCACAGCAGCAAATCTGCGCCGCGTGCGGACTGACACGGAAGGTTGAATAAACAGAAAATGGGGGAACGAAAATGAGCATAGAAAGAGCGGGAGACGGAATTCAAGCGGTTCTTTACATCCTTCTGCTGACGGGACTGACAGCAGTCTTCTGGCACGATCTTCGAATGGGCATCCTTAAAATCCGGATCCATAGAAGGCTTCATCTTCGGAAAGAAAAACCGGAAAAGCGGATTTTACGGCATTTGCGTCTTTTGATGGATACGATATCGGGCGGACGGCTCAGTGAGAAAAGTTTAATTTTGATTTCCTGCTGTCTTGCACTGGCGGTAACGGTGACGGGCTTTCGCAGTTATTCCGCAGGTCTGGCCGTCTTTTTCGGCGGAATCATCGGCCTGATGCCGTATGTCCTTTGTCGGATCCGTCTTGAAAGTATCCGCCGCGCCGCCAGCTTTGAGGGAGAGGCTTTTGTGACAATGCTGCTTTCCAAATACCGAATGGCCTCGTTCAATATGCAGAGAGCTTTGGAACTTATAGCAGGTGACAGCCATGCGCCGGAGGTCGTCGCAAGACTGATTCCGAATATTCTTTTAAATATTCGGACGACCGGTGAAAGAGCGAAAATACGAGCGGCCTTTCATCCGTTTGAATTTGCGATCGATACCAATTGGAGCCGGATGACGGCTTATAATATGGCTCTTTCCTGTGAAAACGGTCTGGATGTGTCAGACG
>CAKQWL010000056.1 GCA_934278965.1 uncultured Clostridia bacterium
GCCCTTTTCTGCAGCTCCAGCAGCGTTTCCGGCTGTTCCTTTCCACTCTCCCATTCCGTTCGGAACGCATCGTAAATGTCCGCGCAGATTTTTCGGAACACTTCCGCTCGCTCCCCCTTCTCCGCCCCATCCTCCCGCCCTCTGACGGATTCTCCATCCGACCGTTTTTCCATCAAATACTCTTCCAGACAAAATTCTTCCATTTTCGTTTCCTTTTCTCTTCTCCCTGCACTATTTCAGCAGTCCGCATAAAGTCCCATGCAATTCTTTGAATATCTTTTACGACTCTCCGCTCCCCGATCGCAGCCAATGTTTTATACTCCATCTCTGCCCTCCGCCCATGCGCCGATATTCGAACGTTATATTGCTTTTCCCCGTCCGCCTTGAGCCGCTTCCGAATGTAGTCTGCGGTATAAGGATCCTGCTCCGAATACTGGTTCAAAACAATGCCGTTCCATTGGATTCCTGCATCCCGATAAACTTGCATTTCCTGTTCATAGCGGTGTATTGCCGCTTCATTTTGTGAAAGCACGAAATAGGTTTCATCCGCCTCCGCAAGGCTGCCAACAGCAAGTCCGCTCGCCAGTTCACTTCCGGTATCCGCGATAACCACGCGAAACTCCCTTCGGAATTCCCGAAGCATTTGTCCCGCTAAATCCGGCATCCAGCTTCTTACTTCCGATTCCTTTTGAATCCCGCAAAGCACCGACAAATTCCGCAGATAGGATGTATTTCCGATATCACTGCGAAGGATCGGAAGTCCGCTTTCCAGCCGGCTTCTGCAAAATCCGATGGATTCTGCTGGTTCTCTGAAGTATTGGGCGTTTTTCCTTCCGCACATGGAAACAAAAAGAATTTTTTCCTCCGTCGCCTCCGCCGCAATCATCTCTGCCACGGACTGTGCCAGCATGGTCACACCGCTTTTCCGATCCGCACCGTGAAAAACATAAACGCCTTTCATCAAAACTCCCCTTTCTGAACCAGCATAAGACTTCGGCCCTCTGTCAGCACAAAAGCCATAATTGCCTCATACTCCTCCAGCGAAGCGATAATTTCCACATGATTGACTGCACGACTGCTCATCTTTCTGTCCAGGATATTTTTCGGGCTTGCAAGCCCATCCGCCGCAACGACCTCCTGTTCATTATCATCCTTTGCAAATGCCAGACGGTATACGCCGAAGTAGCGATCCCCGTTATCACTATAGATATGGATTAAATCTCCTGCCCTCAGTGAGCTGCTCCGCATATCGATCCAAGACGGACGAATCACAAAAATACTCTTTCCTTTTTCGATCCGGCTTCCCTTCGTATCAAAGCACTTTTCCGTAATCTGCTGATTCGCCTCAATCATTTTATCGCTTACCAGTCCGCTGAGATTCCCAGCTTCCTCCATCGTTAGCGCACCTTCGATCAAGTTTTCTCTCGGTACCCGGATCGGCCGAAACATAGAAGCATCCACAACAACTCCTTCCGCAATATCTTCCGCAGCAGCAGCGACCTCTTCTGTCATAAAGTAATCTCGACCCTCCCTCTCCCAATAAATCATCCCCGCGACTGCCAGAACAATCGCCATACACCCAATGAGCGGCTTTATCCACCTCACCATTGTCTCGACTCTCCCCTTTCTGTAAATACCATTTTTTCACATTTCCAGCGTATCACATATATTTTGTAATGTCAACCATATTTTTCCATATTTGCTTAAAAAAAGACGGCTTCTCAAAACGAAGAACCCGTCCTTTCCATTTTCCTATCTCTCCGCCTTCCTATCGCAGGCCGTCGTTTTCGGGAATCCGGTAGGTGTGATCCATCGGTCCCTGTCCCTTTCCGAGATCCAGCATAGCACTCAGCGCACCCGTCAGGTACTCCTTTGCGTTTCGAATACTGTCTGCCAGTGAATATCCCGCAGCCAGATTACAAGCGATTGCCGAAGAAAGTGTGCATCCCGTTCCATGCGTATTTGGATTGTCAATTCTCGGCGAAGAAAACCATCGGGTCTGCCCGTTCTCATACAGCAAATCCACGGCGTCATTTACCAAATGTCCGCCCTTTACCAGAATCGCTCCCGGGAAATGCGCGGAAATCGTCTCCGCGGCACGGATCATGTCCTTTTCTCCGTGGATTTCAAATCCGCACAGGACCTCACTCTCCGGGATATTCGGCGTGATAACACATCCAAGCGGGAGAAGGGTCGTAATCAAAGTTTCCCTTGCTTCATCCGAAAGCAGCTTGCTGCCGGAAGTAGACACCATCACCGGATCCACCACAATGTTCTCGGCCTGATATTCTTTCAACTTTTCCGCGATCACACGAATGATTGCGCTGTTTGAAACCATACCGATCTTGACACTGTCCGGCCGGATATCCTGAAAAATGCAATCCAGCTGCTGCGCAACAAACTCCGGCGTGGCTTCCAGGATTCCGTACACCCCGGTTGTATTTTGTGCCGTCAAAGCCGTAATCGCGCTCATCGCGTACATTTTATGCGCCGTGATTGTCTTGATATCCGCCTGAATTCCCGCTCCTCCACTGCAGTCCGAACCGGCGATTGTTAAAACCTTCTTCATTCTCCAGATCTCCTTTGTTTTTCTTTATGTGATCCGGCCGCAGTTTGGTGCGCCTCCGGTATCATCCGCATCGATACACTTATTTTTAATCAGAAAGACCAACCATTTGTGCCGCTAATTTTTTCAGCGTCCTGCATTCCGCTTCAATATCCGGGGCGGAAAAAATCGCGGATACAAGCGCAACACCGTCCGCTCCGCTGCCCCGAAGAGACAGAAGATTTTCCTTTCCGATCCCCCCGATTGCCGTTACCGGAATGGACACCGCCTCGCAAATCGCCTTCATCGTATCATAGGGCACATAAGAGGCATCCTTTTTCGTATCCGTCGGAAAAACAGCACCGACGCCAAGATAATCCGCGCCCTGCTTCTCCGCTTCCAGCGCTTCTTCCACATTATGCACAGATACGCCGAGAATCATTCCGTCTCCGACCGCGGTGCGCACATTTCCCGCCTTCATATCACTCTGCCCTACATGAATGCCATCCGCGCCGCACCGGATCGCAATATCCACATTATCATTCACGATAAACGGCACTTTGTACTGTCTGCAAAGCGCCTGAATCTCCAGTGCCTCCTTCAACAAAGCTTCCTCATCCAGTTCTTTT
>CAKQWL010000057.1 GCA_934278965.1 uncultured Clostridia bacterium
GATGTATGTTGCTCCGGTGATTACTCTGATCGGAATTTGTGACCGTCAGCCGGAAAAAGAAGCGGAATGCCGAAAAAAACTGGAACAGCATGTGCGTCTTTTTTTTCGAATGGTCCATGTTTGATCCATGCTTTTTGCATTTTTCAAAAGTTTTCTTGAATTTTCTTGAAAACGAGAAGTAAATATGATAGAATCATGTTGTTGTGCCGGCGTGATGGAATTGGCAGACGTGCGGGACTCAAAATCCCGTGGTGGCAACACCGTATGGGTTCGACCCCCATCGCCGGCACCATGTATTGTGTGCACCATTTGAAGGAGGAGTTTTAATATGAGTGACGGTATGACAATGTTTACGCAGCTTCTTCCGCTGCTTCTTCTGATTCCGATTATGTGGTTCCTGTTGATGCGGCCGCAGGGGAAGAAGGACAAGGAAATCAATAAGATGAGAAGCGGCGTAAAGGTAGGCGATGAGATCGTGACGATCGGCGGTATCTGCGGCAAGGTTGTAAGAACGAAAGAGGACAGTCTTGTGATTCAGGTGGGCGCGGATAAGGTCAAGTTTGAAATCATGCGCTGGGCCGTTTCCAAGGTTACCGTCGAGGCGAAGGGCGGGAAAGCTTCCGCGGAGGCAGAGGAGGATGCTCCGAAAAAGCCGCTTCCGAAGAGGATTAAAAAAGAGAGCGATGCTGCGGAGGATGTTCAGGCATAGAGCAAAAGCAGCAGCGGCTGTCAGAAAAGAAGAATGATAGCAATATATAGAGAAATATGAGAGATAGAAGCACAGAGAAATGGCGCCTGTGCTTCTATTTTTTTATTTTCGTTCGTATAGTGTCGTATATCTAAGAAATAAGAAATCTGAAAAGGAGAATTTATCATGCAGAAAATGTTTAGAATCGTCAAGGGCTATATTCTATCGCTGGGAGTTTTTTTATTCTTGACTTTTGTTCTCGCGGTGATTTTAAGAAATACCGGCATGCCGCTGCAATTTGCGATGCCGTTTGGAATTTTGGCATGTACAGCGGCGGCCTTTCTCTTTGGAATGGTTTTCGGAAGCACATTTGAAAAGAGGGGACTCTTTTTCGGCTTTTTCTCGGCGGTGCTGTTCATGGGTCTTCTTACAGTTCTTGCGGCAGCTGCGGTTCAGGCTGAGGCCGTTTCGCTCCCTCGAAATCCGTGGTTTGTCATTCCGGTGATTGTCGGGGGAGTCGGTGGGATCGTGGGAGTGAATTTGAAAAAATGACCGCGGCCCTTAAAAAAAGGGGAGAAAAGCTTGTTTCTATGTCCGAAAAGTAGTAAAATATTATGAAGTATGATTACGATGGAATCGTTGTTTTTGTACCAAGATAGATGCGAATGAAGGTGGACTGAAACATGAATGACAATTTAAAAAAAGCACTTGGCGTGCTGCTTGTTCTTTTAATTTTTTTCGGTTGGTATGTAACCATTTTTGGAATCGGCAGTGTTTCCTCGATTCGGGATTCGATCAAGCTCGGACTCGATATCAAGGGCGGTGTTTATGTCGTATTGCAGGCGGATACGGATGCGAAAGGCGATGAGCTGAAGAGTCTGATGGAGCAGACACAGGCGGTCATGGAGAACCGTGTGAACCAGATGGGCCTCTCGGAACCGGTTGTAACCATCGAAGGCGACAAGAAGATCCGTGTGGAAATGCCCGGTGTGGACAATGCAGAGGAAGCTATCGAATCGATCGGAAGAACTGCGCAGCTACAGTTTGTGACGGCAGACGGCACTGTGGTGTGTGACGGTTCGGATATCAAGAGCGCCGGTGCTGTAACGGACAGCGAACGCGGCGGATATGCTATTAGTCTGGAATTCACGGCGGAAGGAACGGAAAAGTTCGCCGAGGCGACAAGAAAGGCACTTTCCGGGGAAATCGTCAGCATAGATCCGGCGGTACGCTCCAATGTGATCATGATTCTCCTGGATGGAGAAGTGATCTCCGCACCGGGTGTGCAGAATGTCATTACAAACGGTGAGGCGGTCATTACGAGTGGAAATGTCGGCGGATTCCCGCAGGAGGAAGCTGTGCAGACGGCCGCACTGATTCGAGGCGGTGCGCTGCCGGTTGGACTTACGGAAGTGAACTCGGGAACGCAGACCGCAAAAATCGGTGAGTACGCACTGGAGCAAAGTATTGTTGCAGGTCTGATCGGTCTCGGACTGATTTTTATCATCATGCTGCTGGGTTACGGTATCATGGGAATCGCTGCGGATATTGCACTGATGCTCTATGTGATTATTACTCTGTGGGCAATGGCTGCGATGGGAGCGGTTCTGACGCTGCCGGGAATCGCCGGAATTATCCTTTCGATCGGTATGGCGGTGGATGCGAATGTAATTATCTTCTCAAGAATTAAGGAAGAAATTATCGCGGGCAAGAGTGTGCGTGCTGCGGTGGAATCCGGCAGCAAACGGGCGCTTGGGACTGTACTGGATTCTCAGATTACGACGATTATTGCCGCGATCGTGCTGTATCAGATCGGGACAAGCTCGGTAAAAGGCTTCGCGATGACACTGATGATCGGTATTGTAGCAAGTATTTTTACAGCGGTAGTCATCACTCAATTTTATGTAAACTTAATCGCCAACAGCCGGAAGTTCGGACAAAAGAAGTATTTCGGAATTCGGGAAGACGGTACAGCACGCTTCTCACTGAAGAAACAGTTTGATTTCATGCGTGGTCGGAAAATCTTCTATACACTGGCATGTGTCATTATCATCGCAGGTCTTGTGGTTGGCGGCGTTTTCGGAATGAATTACGGAATCGACTTTACAGGCGGCACGATGATCCAGCTTGACTTCGGAGAGAAGGTTTCGGAAGAAGCAGTATACGGCGTTTTAGAGGAGTACGGCCTTAAGGACGCAGAGGTTATCTTTGCTTCGGACAACAACAGTGAGGTAATCATCCGGAGCATGCAGGCACTGGACAACGGACAGAGAAGTGAATTGATCAACAAGCTCGAGGATGAGATCGGGGATGCGAATATTCTGGCAAGCGAGCTCTTCGGGCCGT
>CAKQWL010000058.1 GCA_934278965.1 uncultured Clostridia bacterium
ACGCAACACAGGGAGTGGAAGCGCAGACACTTGCGAATGTTTATCTTGCGCTGGATGAAAATCTGGAAATCCTGCCGGTGTTGAATAAGATCGATCTTGCAAGCGCAAGGCCGGATGAGGTAAAGCTGGAAATTGAGGACATTATCGGCATTGATGCCGAGGATGCACCGTTGATTTCGGCCAAAGAGGGGATCGGCATTGAAGATGTTTTGGAAGATGTAGTCCGGAATGTTCCGTCTCCAAAGGGGGATATCGACGGGAAGCTGAAGGCATTGATCTTCGATTCTTATTACGACAGTTATAAGGGTGTGGTTATCTACAGCCGGATCTTTGACGGCCGCGTGAAAAAAGGCGATGTGATCCGCCTGATGAACACGAAGAAGAAGTATGAAGTCACGGAGGTAGGGTATTATGCGCCGGGGCCGGTTGCGGTCCGGGAGCTTCGCGCCGGCGAGGTTGGATACATCTGCGCGTCGATTAAGCAGGTGCGTGATGCGAAGGTGGGAGATACGATTACGCTGGACAGCGATCCGACAGAAGAACCGTGTGCGGGATATAAGAATCCGCAGTCGATGGTTTACTGCGGAATTTACCCGGCAGAAGGAGAAAAATACGAGACCGTCAAGGATGCGCTGGAAAAGCTGCAGGTCAATGACGCGGCTTTTCATTTCGAGCCGGAGACATCAACGGCGCTTGGATTCGGTTTCCGTTGCGGATTTTTGGGACTTCTTCACATGGAGATCATCGTAGAACGGCTTGAGAGAGAGTTTGATCTCGGAGTCATTACAACTTCTCCAAGCGTAATTTATAAAGTTGTCATGAATGACGGAAGTGTGCAGATGATTCAAAATCCGACGAATTTGCCGGGACCGATGGAAATTGACCATATCGAAGAACCGATCGTAAAAGCGGACATCATGATTCCGAAAGAGTATGTCGGCAGTATCATGGAGCTTTGTCAGGACAGACGCGGCAAGATGCTCCATACGGAGTATATTACGGAAAATCGGGTCCAGCTGCATTATGAGATGCCGCTGAATGAAGTCATTTATGATTTCTTTGATGCACTGAAATCCAAGACGCGAGGGTATGGTTCGCTGGATTACGAATTTCTGCGTTATGAGAAATCCAATGTAGTGAAACTGGATGTGCTGTTGAATAAGGAACTGGTAGATGCATTCTCCATGATCGTACATGAGTCCAAAGCAGTCGCAAGAGGACGCTTTGTCTGTGAGAAACTGAAAGAGATCATCCCGATGCATCAATTTGAGGTGCCGATTCAGGCAGCGATCGGGCAGAAGGTGATTGCCCGAGAGACCGTAAAGGCTTATCGAAAGGATGTTATCGCGAAATGTTACGGCGGTGATATTTCCCGGAAAAAGAAACTTCTGGAAAAGCAGAAGGAGGGAAAGAAGCGTATGCGTCAGTTCGGAACGGTAGAAGTGCCGCAGGAGGCATTTACGGCGGTGTTGAAATATGATGATAACAAGTAAGGACAGAAAAAGGCTCGGGATCTACAGTCATATCCCGTTTTGCGTTCGAAAATGCAGGTATTGCGGGTTTCTGTCGTTTGACCGATATAATCAGGAAGTGGAAGGGCGCTATCTCAGTGCCCTTTTTTCTGAAATTGAAAGACAGTGCCCGGAGTATCGGGAGTATGAGGTCGATACGATTTTTATTGGCGGAGGGACACCGACGGTGATTCCGGCGGATCAGATCGTGCGTGTAATAGAATGTATTAAGCAATCATTTAATGTGCGTGATAACGCTGAAATTACGATGGAATCTAATCCTGGAACGGTAAGTCTGCAGAGCTTGGCACAGTATCGAAAAGCCGGTGTGAACCGTCTCAGCATCGGTGTTCAGTCTTTTCGGGATGATATTCTCCGGGCGCTCGGAAGAATTCATACGGCAGAGGAGGCAAGGAACGCTTTTCAAATGGCAAGAAAGGCCGGATTTGAGAATATCAATTTGGATTTGATGTTTTCGATTCCGGGTTTAACAGAGGAAATTTGGGAACAGACATTGCAGGAAGCGGCGGCACTTTCGCCGGAACATCTGTCCTTTTACAGTTTGCAGCTGGAGGAAGGGACGGAATTTTACCGTCTTTACAAGGAAGGGCGTCTTGAGATTGCGGATGATGAAACGGATCGACGCATGTATCATACGGCCGTGCGTTTTCTGAAGGAGGCCGGTTACTGCCATTACGAGATTTCAAATGCGGCGCGTCCCGGTTTTGAATGCAGACATAACCTGAAATATTGGTCCATGGAGGAGTATTTGGGGCTTGGACTCGGTGCCTCTTCCTTTACCGGCGGACGGCGGTTTTCCAATCCGTCTTCCCTGGAGCTGTATGAGAACCAATATAAATATCAAAGAGTACTGCCGAGAGAATCTGTTTGTCCGAATTCCGAGGCGGATTCGGTCTTTGAATATGTTTTTACAGGTCTTCGGAAAACGGATGGGATCGATCTTTCTGATTTTGAAAAGCGCTTCGGAAAACCGTTTGAAGATTATTATGGGAAGCTGCTTTCGTATTTAGAGCGTTTGGAAAGAGAAGGAATGATTCGGCGGGAAAACAACCGACTGGCGTTTACTCTTGCCGGACTGGATGTTTCAAACGGTATCCTGTCGGAATTTGCGGAACCGGAAATCACTTCTGCCGATTAAAATACCGATTGAAACAGGATGATTTCATCCCCGATCTTCAAAATACTTTGCCAAGGCAATTTCAGAATATCGCTGCTTCTTCCAAATCCGCGGAGACTTTCCGGATCGGGAATGAGCAGCGATTTTATTTCTCCCGTTCCCTCGTCAAACAGCATCTCCGCATCGCGGAGAAGACCGTGTTTTTTACCGTCTCGAATGTCGATAATTTCTTTTTCGTCAATTTCTCTCAGCCGCATTGCCATCTCCCTCTTTTATCTTATTTTTTGCAGTTCTTTTCTAAATAATAATGCTCAAAACGCGGATAATATGACGAAATCGGAGTGAAAATAAAGAATGGAATAAAAAAGATAATTCTATCAACCCAGAAGAAGAAAAAAGAGGAGAGACGGATGACAGAAAAAGAAAAGGAAAAAGAAAACGGAATGCCGGAAGCAGCGGCCTCTTCTGCCGCGGCAGAATTGATCCGTGAACTCGGAATTTCGGATTTGGATGTCGGATTTCGGAGTGATCTGAAGTATATCAGTATTATTGGCTGTATTGAGGGACACAGCGTGCTTCCCGCGGAGAACAAAACGACGAAATACGAGCATTTGATTCCGCAGTTGATCGCCGTGGAGGAGAATCCGGAAATAAAGGGTCTTTTGACGGTTTTGAATACGGTCGGAGGTGATGTGGAAGCGGGGCTTGCGCTTGCCGAACTGATCGCGACCATTTCAAAACCGACCGTATCGCTGGTCCTTGGCGGCGGACACAGTATCGGGATTCCGCTTGCCGCGGCAAGCCGGTACTCTTTTATTTGCGAAACGGCGACGATGACACTCCATCCGATCCGGACAAGCGGTCTTTTGATTACTGCGGAGCCGACTTTCGAATATTTGCGGCGGACACAGGAGCGAGTCATTGATTTTATTGTTTCCCATTCCAAAGCCAATCGGGAAGAGATTGTAAGAAGGATGAACTGTACAGAGAATATGGCGAATGATGTCGGTACTGTCCTGTTCGGACGCGAGGCCGTTGAGCTTGGTATTATCGATCAGACGGGCGGACTTTCGGATGCACTGACAAAATTAAGAGCAATGATACAAGAAGGTGATTTACAAAATATGTAAAAAGATATATAATAACCCATAACCGGACAAACGATGAGAAGGGACAATGAGATGAGAAGGCATAATGAAAGGAAATGGGTGTTGAGATGGAAAAAGTAAAAATCGGAATCTTGTGGAACGATGGGGAATACGCGGAAGCGCTGGCCAGGGCATTGGCAAGCGGCGAACACAGCTTCCTGCCTGTGATTGCAGATCATAGGCAGGATTTTTTGATGGATGCACAGGCGGAAGGGATTCTTCTGACAAATGATTTGACAATCGAGGATAATCGGGCTATACTCTTGCGGCATCCGGTTCTGCCGGGCACTGCGGCCCGAATGATTCGTGAAAAATACGAGCTGTTGTTTGAAAAAAGAATACCGAACGGCAGGGCCGACAGACAAAAGAGAAATTGCGGGATTACGGTGATAACCGGTGCCGTGGGCGGTGTCGGTGCAAGCGCGTTGGCGGACGGATTGGCGGAAGAATTTGCGGTATATTATGACAAAAATGTTCTGCGTCTTTCTTTTTCCGCCTTTCCGGAGGGGCGTTCAGCCGGACGGGATCGGGAACAAAAGGAATTAAAACGCCTTTTCTTCTCTTTCTTTTCGTCGTCCTCCACGGCTGATCCTGAGAAAAGAAAAGCGGATTTCGGGAAAAGCTTGGAACCGGAGGATTATTTCGAACAGGATGAAGCCGGCGTCTGGCATGCGGAATACGGGAACGGTGTCAATCCGCTTGCGGAAGCGGAGGAAAAGGAATTGCAGTGTTTGTTTCAGGCGCTTGAAAGTACAGGGAGATTTGATCTTTTAATACTCGATATTCCCGCGGAGCGGCTTATGCACATTTCGGATCTTTTGTTTTCTGCGGAAAATATCCTTGTCGTGAAAAAAACGGCATCGGATTCGGTGAGGGATTATAAAATGCTGAATTATCTGTACTTCCTGCTCGGGGAGGAGGAGACAGAAAAGCTCGTGTTTGTAAATAATGCGGTATGTGCCCTTGAAGAAAATATGGATGACGAGGATACAGAGAAGGAGAAAAAAGAAAATGTGAGAGGGGAAAGGCAGGCGGATGTATCAAAAAGTACAGCGAATATAAAAAGTGTTTTTGTGAGTTACGATCCTGAAGCCTTTCGGGACGGCCGCGTAAAAATCGATGGAAGTTTCGGCCTCGCGGTGAAAGAGGTTGCACACATTCTGTCATTCTGTTAAAATGTAAGGGAATGTAAATGTTACATAAAAGGAGAAAATAAAAAATAATGAATTCGGAAATCTTGCAGATGATCTTGGCACTGTTTGGCGGACTGGCCATTTTCATCTACGGAATGAACTTGATGAGTGACGGCCTGCAGATGGCAGCAGGTGAGAAGATGAAGGATATTCTGGCACTGCTTACGAAAAATCCGGTAGTCGGTGTTCTGGCGGGAGCGCTTACAACCGCAGTGCTTCAATCCAGTTCGGCGACAACGGTGATGACGATCGGATTTGTCAGTGCGGGGCTTATGACCTTAAAGCAGGCGGTCAGCGTCATTATGGGAGCAAATATCGGTACAACGATCACCGCGCAGCTGATTGCGTTTCAAGTGGGAGATTATGCATGGGGATTCGTCATTGTCGGGTTCGTGATGTTTTTCTTTTTCGCAAACAAGAAGGAAAAGGTCGGTCAGATCGGACAGGTTCTGTTCGGCTTCGGGCTTCTTTTTACCGGGATCAATGTAATGGGAAATACGATGACGCCGCTGGCCGATGCGCCTGTATTTGAACAACTGATGCTGGCGGTTCGGGATATTCCGGCGCTTGGCGTGATTATCGGTGCCGGCATGACGGTGGCTGTGCAGAGCAGTGCGGCGACAATTGCGGTACTCCAGAATCTGGCGGCACAGACCGGATCGGACGGTGTTTCAAGCATCATCGGACTGACCGGTGCACTTCCGATTTTGTTTGGGGATAATATCGGAACGACGATTACAGCGCTTCTTGCGTCGATCGGAGCGAGTGTCAACGCGCGCCGTGCCGCGCTTGCGCATACGATGTTTAATCTCTTTGGTACTTTGACCTTTATTTGCTTTATTCCGCAGTTCGCCCATGTGGTGGCGCTGATTTCACCGAGCGGCAGTGAGGTCGCCGTGATTGCGCGCCAGATCGCGAATGCACATCTGATTTTCAACGTTCTGAACACACTGATTTGGCTTCCGTTTACCTGGGTACTGGTGAAGGTTGTGACCAAGCTGATTCCGGAAAAGGAGACCGAAAAGCTTCCGTCCGAACCGGTTTATTTGGATTACAATGTTATCGGTCAGCCGGTATTCGCGATGCACCTTGCCTGCAATGAGCTGACAAGAGTTGCGAACTTTGCGATGGAAATGGTGACAGAGGCAAAGCGGGCTTTCATCGAGAGTGATGCGGAGGCCATCAAGCGTTTGATGGAAACGGAGGAAGTAGTGAACGCGCTGCAGGGGGCGACCGTGAAGTATCTTTCCTCTCTCTTTACGGACGAGAGTCTGACAGAGAAACAGGGAAAGGAACTGGCGGGACTGCTGCATATTGCTGCGGATATTGAGCACATCGGCGATTACTGCGTCAATGTCGCGGAGTTTGCCGAGGATAAACTGAAAAAGGGATACGATTTTTCGGATTCGGCTTACGCGGAGCTGTTTGAAAGTTTTGATCAGGTATCCCGTATGCTTGCGGATACGATCCGGATGTTCGAAACGCGGGATATCGATCTGGCAAAAGATGTCT
>CAKQWL010000059.1 GCA_934278965.1 uncultured Clostridia bacterium
CTTGCCGAAAATGGACTTCCACAGCGATTGGAGGAAATTGCTGACACCGGAATTGCTCCCGCTTGAAAAGACCTCCGCAACGGTCGGCTCTACCACCGAAACACTCCTCGTCGTCTGGTAAACCACCTTGTTGTCCGCCCCGATCGTATCGACCCGGACAATGTAATTGCCGAGCGCTACATTCTCAAGCTTTTTCGTATAAAAGCTGAGACTGGAAGTCGATGTAAAATTATCCGAGGTGAATACGGAATTCCAGCTTACAATCTTCGCCTCACTCACAGTCCCGTCCGGCGCCGTGATCGCCTGCATTGTCACATTTTCCTTCAATACACTGACGCGAACGGTCTCCGGTTTTGTTATCTTCACAGAAATGAGCAGACTCGTCGAATCTACCGGCGTATCCGCAACCGGATTCACAATGGTAACATTCGGATCCGCTTCCGCGCCGAATACGGTACCTGTCATGCCGAATACCAAAATCAGCATGAGCATCACAAACGCGATTCCTCTTCTCAACAGAGCCCCTCCTTTCTCATATCGTCTCATCCTGCAGTGTCCACTCCTCCACAGTACTGGTTTCAGTATACAGGAATTTTGTTACAGCTTTATTACAACGGCTTTAAGTTGGATTTACATTTGGTTTTTCTTTCCGATCAAAAATGCCGGCAGCGGATTAAGCTGTCCGCCGTCGGCATTTTCATTTTTTCTTTTTCGACCTGCCGTCTTTAACGAGCGCTGACGCTTTTTTCCTCTCTGCGCCCTTTTCTGCACCTTCCAGGTTTTCAAACCTGCGTTTTGCTTTTATTCTGGTTCGGCCGCACCTTTCATCACACGCAGTCCGGCCTCACATTTCCTTGCATGGCTTCGAATCCAGAAAGAATTCAGGATTCCCAGCACGCAGATTCCGATCAGAAACAGGAAAATGTAGGTGTACCCTCCGGCGCCGTATGTGTCCAGGAAGTGGCCGAAGATCGGCGGAATGACTCCGTCCGTAATCGGCAGTACGCCCGACAGACCGATGGTAGTGCCCATCAGTGCCGGAGAGATGTGGAGTTCCCGGATCACAGAATAATTGACCGAATACACCGGCATAACCACCAGCGACGGCAGCAGCGAATAAATACATACCATCGTCACATTGGAATCCGGTCCGAACAGGAACACACCGGCAAACAAAAGCGCAATGATCGAGAACGCGGCAATAAACCATTTGGTCGTCGATTTGAAGACCCGATCCGCCATAATCCCGCCGAGCGGCGCAAGCATCATTGCCCCGTATGTTCGAATAACCGAAAAGGCAGAAGAAGCATCCGGATTGATTTTGAGGACATCGATCAGATACGGATTGAAATAAGATACATTGGCATAAAGCGCATAGGTACAGATGCTTGAAATCATCAGCATATAAAGCCCAGGCCATTTGATAACATACTTAATGTCACTGACCTTGATATTATCATCATCCCCCTGCATGATTTCGCCGCGTTCCTTTTTTGTTCTTTCGCTTTCAAGAAAGAAAATCACCAGAATCGTTGCAAATCCCGTAATGACTCCGACGGCCCACATGGCTCCGCGGAACCCGAATTGAGTGCTCGCCCAGAGCGAGATAATATTCCCGAGCATGCCGGAAAACCCATTGATAAAATAATAGGTTCCGAAGGAGTTGCCTGCGTTGTCCGCGCTTCCGAGATTATTGATATATTTGATCAGGGACGGCCAGTACGCGGTGCTTGTCGTAATTCCCATCAGCGCCCACACAACGAGTGCCGCTGTATAAGAAGAAACGAACATCGCGTAAATAAAGGTCAGGAGCGTGGTCCCTCCCACAGAAAAGACAATCGTCTTTTTGGCATCCATTTTATCGGATAGATACGCCCCCGGAATCGATGAAATGCTGACAAAGACCGCGTATACCGAGCTCAGAAATCCAAGCTGCGTATTGGTGATCTGCATCGTTCCGATCATCTGATCGTAAAAAACATACCGAATATACGGCAGGATATAGATCGTCCCGCCCATAAACCCCAGTGAAATCAGAGAAAGCCAGTAACGCACTTTTCTGTTCATATTACATCTCTCCTTTTTGAACTTTTTCGCCTTTTACCACTCGAAAGAAAGCATTCCGCGCTCCCTTGATCTGCCCGGATCCGCTCAACGGATGAATTACCGATGCTGGATCACAGATAGCGGATTACCGATGGATCCTGCAGATCCTGCGGATCATTTTTTACTTATGGTGTTTTCTCCGAAAATATGATAAGGTTATGTCAAAGAAAAGAGCAAAAGGGGGATTTTTCGTGAAACCGGTACGGATTTATACAGACGGCGGATGCAGCGGCAATCAAAGCGAGGAAAACATCGGGGGATACGGCGCGATACTCGAATACGGTGAGTACCGCAAAGAGATTTTCGGCGGCGAAAAGAATACAACGAACAACCGCATGGAAATGACGGCGCTCCTCGAAGCGCTCAACGCATTAAAAAAAGAAGACCTCTCGCTTGAGATCTTCTCTGACAGCTCTTACCTGATGAATTGTTTTCGGGAAAAATGGTACGAAAACTGGCGGAAAAACGGCTGGAAAACTTCCGAGAAGAAACCCGTGGAAAACCGCGACCTCTGGGAAGCCCTGCTCGCGCATCTCGACCGCCACCATTCTTTTTCCTTTTACCGCGTCAAGGGACATGTCAACCTGGGCAGCAAGAAAACTAATTTCGAGGCACTTTATCAAAAATTTACCGAGTGGAACGGCCCCGACTTCTCCTTCGACGATTTCCGTTATATCACGCAGATGAACAATCGCGCGGACGAGCTTGCCGGTCTCGGAATCCGCCGGATCCGAGATGCCGAAGCCGAATAAACAGCCTTGAATAAACAATAAGATACGAGTCCGTTATCACAGCCCGTCAGTTATCATGGTTTGTTATTGCCATGGTTTGTTCAATAAAATGCGAGTACCGTTTACAGCGGCATATAAATGACCTCACTTCCCGCTTCTGTCAGGAGTCTGTCCACATCCCGGACAGCGAGAAGCAGGCTGCAGTCGTTTTCATTCGGATGCGCGCCGAAATGCGGATCCGCCCGCAGCGCCTCATCAAAGACAACGAGCGTCCGATGCTCTTTGTCATTCAGTACGCCAAAGGGAGAAACGGAACCCGGAATCAGGGCAAGGTATTCCCAAAGCTCTTCCGGTGAGGCAAAAGAAAGCGACTTGGCCCCGAGCTTGCCTTTCAGCTCCTTCAAATTCAGCGGTTTATGCGCTTCCATAATGGCAAGGTAATATTTCCCGGTCTTTTTATCCCGCAGAAATAGATTCTTTGTATCTGTCATATACTCCGGCATCCCGACCTGATCGGCTTCCTCCACCGTAAAGACCGGAATATGATCGTATCTCTCGTACGGAATTCCTTTTTCATCCAAAATTTTCAAAACTTCTTCTTTTCCGATTCTCATTTTTCTTCTCTTTTCTTCAGTGTTTCGGATATTTTCTGCTGCAGCACAGCAACAAATTTTTCAGCTGCTCCGGAAAAAACCTGATATTTTCGCCACGCGATATAGTGATTGGCCGAAAGCACCGGCTCCAGCGGCCGAAAGCAAAGCTTGCCCTCCCAGGAGGTGTCCACCAAATGCTTCAGGGTCAAGGCATATCCGACATGGTTTTCCGCAAGAACCGCTCCGTTAAAAATCAAGTTATAGGTCGCCGCAATGTTCAGATTCTCCGCCGGACACCCAAACCAGCCGGCCAGTTCGTTTTTCATCAGCGCCTGCCGCGAGCAAATCAGCGGCAGACCCGCAAGATCCGCCGGCCGGATTTCGGCTTTTTCTGCAAGAGCGCTGTCCTTCCGCATCAGCAGACCCCAAACATCCGTCGTCGGCAGCTTGATATAATCGTACCGAGACAGATCCGCTTCCCCGATAAAAAACCCAAAATCAAGAAGCCCTTTGTCCAGCTGCTCCGAAACATCGGAAAAATCCCCGCTGCAAAGATGCACTCGAATTCCCGGATAACGCTGCCGCAGTGCCTCGATGGTTTTCGCGATCAGAGAAAAACCGGCACTTTCGCCGCATCCGATATAAAGATCTTCCTGGATATCGTCCTCTATCGTTCCGATCTCAGCCTTCGTCTTTTCCAAAAGTGTGATAATTTCCTCCGCACGTTTTTCTAAGATCCGGCCCTCTTCCGTCAGCGTAATCCGGCGGCTGCCTCTCAAAAACAGCTGGCGGCCAAGCTCCTCTTCCAGCTCCTTCATCTGTCTCGACAGCGGGGGCTGTGTCATATGAAGCCGCTCGGTCGCCGCTGTAATGCTACCCTCCCGTGCAATGGTAAGAAAATACTGCAATGTTCGAATATCCATAAGAAAATTTTCCTTTTTCTATTTCTTTTATTTTAGCATGCGCACTCCCTGTTTTCAAGCCCGGCCGGCCCATGCGGAAAAACCGGCGGACAAAGCGCAGCCCCCCGCCGCGCCGACCATCGCCGTCCTTATCCGCAAACACCGGCATCGGATTTTTCTATATTTTAGCGCAAAGGCCCTGTTATTATCTTTTTCTTCTTTTTTGGGCGAAAAGGATAATTTTTTTGTCGCCCAAAAAATGAATTTTATCCTTTTTCTCTTTTTTTGGAGTTTCGGATACTTTTACCGTGGCCTCCGGCCTTGTAGGAGGATTTTTTGCCTCCATTTTTTTGAAAAAGAATAATAAACGCAAAACACCCGCTGATTTTTTGCCCCAAAATTATCCTTCTCCTTTCATTTTTCTAAAAAAGATACTTCTGCTTTGCAAAACACGGCGCTGCCGGATGCGGCCTTTGCAGAGTACCGGCTTCGCCGATTTTACTGCTTCGCTGCGCCTTGCCGCACCGGACGCGCGGCCGCTTCTGTAGGATCCGGCGCCGCCGCCCGCTGCTGCGGGTCTGTCATCTTCGTAGCGCGGCGTAGTGCCGTCTGCCATCTTCGTAGCACGGCGCGGCGCAGTGCCGGCCTGCCTCACTGCGGCAAGCTTCTTATTTTTACGGGGCGGCGGCGCCCCCTGTTTTGTGAGGAAGCGGCGGCGGCCTGTCTTCTTCAGGCGTCGGCAGTCTGTTTTCGGCCCGCGGCGGCAGCACTGTATTTTCTCAAAATACAAAAAATAGTAGGATTTTGTATGCTTTTTGTGGTAGAATATCTCTCAAAGCGACATAAGATATAAAAATACGATTGGAGGAAACAGAAATGGAATACACCTATTTTCCAAGCGGTGTCTGTTCAAAAAAAATTGACATTGAGCTGGAGGGAGATATTGTGAAAAATGTCCGCTTTCACGGCGGATGCAACGGTAATCTGAAAGCTATTTCCAAGCTGGTACAGGGA
>CAKQWL010000060.1 GCA_934278965.1 uncultured Clostridia bacterium
CCAAAATCTCTGAATTCGTCTTTGAGGTGCTGTGAAGAAGCACAATTGCACCCGGGTGGATCCGAGGAATCAGCTTATCGAACGCCGCCTGCTTTCCCGGCTGATTGGATTCCTGCCAGTCAACATAAGCAAGACTCCAGAAGATTGTTTGATACCCCATTTCATCCGCCATCTTCAGATTGCTCACACTATATTTCCCCTGCGGCGGTCTGTAAAATTTCTGCATCTCCTTCCCCGTTATTTCCCGATACTTTTCCTCGAGATCCGAAAGCTCTTTTTGAAAATCCTCCTTTGTCCCGATTGCCGACATATCCGGATGATGCATCGTATGATTTCCTACGATATGCCCCTCTTCGGTCATTCTCTTAACCAAATCCGGACTCGTTTCCAAATAATTCCCAACCAGAAAGAAGCACGCCGGCACTTCATGTTTTTTCAAAACATCAAGGATTTTTCCGGTGTAACCGTTTTCGTAACCGGCGTCAAATGTCAAATAAATGACTTTTTCCGCGGTATTTCCCAGGAAATACGCATGGTATTTTGCAAGCTCTTCCGGTGCCGCATTTCCGACCGGTGCTTCCCCTTCTTTTTGAAAACTGAGTCCCCAATTTCCCTCTGCAGCAGCTGACACAGACCGCCCCCCTTCTGCGCTTCTGCCGTCTTCCTGCATTTCCAGCAGTTGAACGCCTCCGAATGTAAGAAGTCCTACAGCTGTTAAAAATATCGCCAGATTCTGCCCATACCGTTTCATTCTTTTTTGAAAGTTCTTCCGATTCACAAAAATCGCCATAAAAAAATCACCGCCCCGCATTTCAGATGAAGGAATTTCCTTTCACCAGTATACCGGCAGTGATCCTCTTTTATGACTGATTTTATTGTAAAGTGTCTCCCGCAGGCTGCACTCTCTATGCCTTAAAGCGGTATCCGACGCCCCAGACGGTCTCAATGTATTGAAGGTGTTCCATATCGTTCTCAATCTTCTCCCGTATTCTCCGGACATGGACAGCGATTGTCGAAATATCTCCAACCGCGTCAAACCCCCAAATTCGATCAAAAAGCTGCTCCTTGGAAAAAACACGGTTGGGATTCTCAGCCAGGAAAAGAAGCAGATCATACTCCTTCTGCGGCATATTTTTTTCAACTCCGTTGACAAAAACACGGCGTCCGTCCCGATCGATCGTCAGTCCCCGCACACGCAGTACATTTTCCTCACTTCCCGCACCATCCTTTTTCGCTCCGTGTCCGGTAAGACGGTCGTACCGAGCAATATGGCTTTTTACGCGCGCCACCAGCTCGTTCGGGCTGAAAGGCTTGGTCATATAATCATCCGCGCCCAGACCGAGACCGCGCACCTTATCAATATCATCTTTTTTCGCCGAAAGGATAATGAGCGGCATATCCGTTTTGCTCCGCAGGCGTGTACACACCTCAAATCCATCCATCTCGGGCAGCATAATATCCAGCACCGCCAGCGCATAATCATTCTGGAGCGCCATAGCCAGCCCGATTTTTCCGTCTTCCGCAAGGTCACACTCAAAACCGTTGATTTCGAGATAATCCCGCTCCAGTTCGGCAATACTTTTATCATCTTCTATTATCAGGATTTTGTGCATTTTCTGTTTTTCTCCCGTCAAATCCGACTTTCCTGCCGCAGCGGCAAATACAGGAATACTTCCGTTCCTTCTCCTTTTTCACTCTTGATCCAGATCTTTCCCCGATGGCTTTCGATAATCTGTTTGGCGATCGCGAGTCCCAATCCGTTTCCCTTGATGTTGCTCCGTGCGGAATCGCCCCGGTAAAACCCGTCAAACACCCTTGAGAGATCCTCCTTTTGAATCCCGTTTCCGGTATCCCGGATAGCAATCAGAACTCCGCGTCCGTCCTCCTGCTGCGACAGCAGAATGCTTCCGTTCTCCCGATTGTACTTGATCGCGTTTCCGATCAGATTATCCAAAACCCGTTTCAGCTTGTTCCGATCCGCCACAACCATCAGCGGAACATTCAAAAGCTCCTTTTCAAACCGAATGCCCTTTGCTTCGACCTCAGCGGCATATTCCTCCGAAAGGTTCTCCAGGTATGCTGTGATATCCACCATCTCAAACACATACTGCATTCTGCCGAGTTCCAGCTCCGAATATTCCGTCATTCCGTCCAGAAGGCGTTCCAGCACCATCGCCTTGTTATAAATCGTATCCAAATATCGCTTCTGTTTTTCCGGTGTATCGGCCACACCGTCCTCAATGCCTTCGATGTACCCTTTAATTGCTGTCACCGGTGTCCGCATATCGTGTGAGAGATTCGCGATCAGCATGCTGCGTTCCCGTTTTTGAATTTTCTCTTGTTCGGCGCTTATTTTTAATTTCTTCCGAATTCGGTCGATCGAATCACAGAGCTCTGAAAGCTCCTCCGCGTCCTCGCTGGTAAGCACATCAAAATTCAGCTCACCGTCGGCGATATTTTCCGCCGCTTTCCTGAGACGATTGATCGGGATCAATACCGTGCGCGCAAGCGCCGTTGTCAGAATCAGACAGGTTGAAAGCACGATCAGCCCTGTCAGTACTGCCCACGCAATGAAATAATAAAGATATTTATCCGACTCCTGAAGCGATCCGGAAACCACCTCTCTTGCCGTATCAAAAATCATCCGAAATCCGTCCGGATTGCTCACCGAAAAAACTGTAATTAAAATAAAGGACATAATGAAAACCAATGCCGCCGATACAACGATTATCAAAATATTGGTTTTTACAACATGTCCCTTCAGTGATTTCATCTGTTTATCCGTGCTTTCTCCAAATCTGGAATCCGTCCGTATCTTTTTCCTTACACTTCCCGTCTCTCATACAGATAGTATCCGATGCTGCCGAACACTCCGCCATAGCCGAGCATCATCCCGATCTTCGAGAGCATTGCGAAGAACGGCAATGTAATCCCTACCCAGATATTATGCCACTGCATATATCCGGTAAAAAGCAGACTTCCGGCCTGCGGCACGAGGAGTCCCGCCGCGTAAAGTCCAATGTACATTATAATACAAATCAGCATCGAAAGGGAAGTACTTCCCGAAAATTGGTTCACCATTCCGGCAAAGAGCACCAGCACCAGCATCGGAATAATATCCAGAAAATAAGAAGCAAAGGCCGCGGCGATCCCGCTCACTCCCCGCATCCCGATTGCCTGCATCAGCGAAGTCAAGAGAAAGAGTGCGACCAGGTATACCACCGCCACAGTCATAATCGCGGCGATTTTGGAAAAATACTGCTTTGCACGACTGATCGGCCGCATAAAGGCCGCCCGGATCGTCCCGTCATGGATCTCACCGGAAAAGAGATCGCTTGCCGCCATAAAGATAATGAGCGGAATATAAATCTGGATAAAAAATCCGAGCGACGACATCGGAAGCCCCGAAAGCAGAAGCTCCGTCCGCACCGTACCTCCGGATGCTCTTGATAAGACCATCCCGATCAAACCCCAGAAAACACAAATGACAATCTCAATGGCAAGAAACACATAATACTTTTTTCTCGCGATCAGCTTCCGCAATTCATTTCTGTAATTTGCGATAAAAATCTTCACTTTCTTTCCTCCTATATAATGATAGAACCCCTTTTGTCCTTTACTTTTGAGAGGAAATAATCCTCCAATGAAGGATTCAAGCGAAGTGCTTCTTCCATCGTCTCGTAAGAGAGCAATTCTCCTTCGTGCACAATTGCCACCTTGTTGCAGGTTTTTTCAAGCTCCGGCGCCAAATGACTTGCGATTAAAAAGGAAGTTCCCTTTTCCGCGGCATATCGCGTGATGATCTCCCGGATTTCTACCGTCCCCTCGATATCAAGCCCGTTTGTCGGTTCATCCAAAATGACCAGCTCCGGCTCCGAAAGCAGCGCCATCGCAATTCCGAGCCGCTGCTTCATTCCGAGAGAAAATCTTGCCGCCTTTTCCTTTTGATATCTGGCAATTCGAACGATTTCCATGACCTTATCGATCCTGGCATCGTCCACATTTTCATAATATCTCGCCATCATTTTTAAATTTTCACGCGCCGTCAGGTATTCAAAGATGGCCGGTCTCTCGATGAGACCGCCAACCTTTGACAGAGCTTTTTCCACATCATCCTCTACGTTCACGCCGAAAATCCGAGCATCTCCGCTGTCCGCGTGGCAAAGCCCCATAATAATCTTCATGATCGTCGTCTTTCCGGAACCATTCGGCCCGAGAAGTCCGACAACATCTCCCCGCAGCAAATCAAAGCTGATATTTTTAACCCCTCTTCCGTTTTTGTACAGCTTTGTCAGATTGTCTGCAACCAGAATTTTTTCCATAATGCCTTCCGTCCCGATTCTTTAGTTTTGAAGTTCCTTGCCTGTCGGATCAAACACATCGGCCTCTGTCGTCCCATAATCACGAAGCGTCGCTTCTCCCTTAAAGGTCACGGTATGCTTTTCTCCCGAACTGCTGCGTCCGGCCAGCGTCACTTCCAGTGAATTTCCGAGCAATTCGCCCTTATCGTTGATCTTAACGGTCATCTTCGCGCTTTCAATGTACGGATCGCTTCCGAGCAGCAGATAAAGATTATCACCGTCCAGCATATCCTCTCCTCCGGCAGTATCCTTCATGTATTCTTCATAATTATCATAATACTGGTAACTGCCGTCCGCCCGGATGTAAAGGCATTCCTCTTCATCGCAATTCTCATAGAGGCCGTTTATATACTCGTCGAATGCGGACTGATACTTATCGTATGCTTCCCAGTAAGCCTCTTCCGTACTGTAGCCCGTCTTGGATAAATCAAAATCACCGTTATTATCATACGGATCCTCCGGAAGGATTTCACCGTACTGTTCCTCACAGAAATTCTGATACGCCTCTCGCCAGTTCTCGTAATAAATGCCGCCTCCGCCGCCGTACTCATTCACGCTTGTGAAAAGGAGAGAAAGACCGGCATTGATGATTTCCGGCATCTGATTTCTGGAAACTTCAATCTGGTATTCCTTGACACCGTCCTTCTGCCCTGCGAGAACAACATTGTTTTTCAGATCCCCTACAACAAGATCCGCGCCAAGCTCCAGGAATCGGATCATCTTCTGAGTTGTCTTATCTTCCGGATCGATCCCGAAAAGATTGTCCCGCCCGTCGTAAGACGACGGACTTGTCCAGTACGAATTGGTATCCGCTTCATAATGCACCCAGTTTTTTCCGTCATCGTAGGTCCAGTATTCCGCCGAAGTACTTCCGTCCTGATGGATCACTCTTTCGTAACTACTTTTTGCTTTGTCCCCGAACTTTGCGCCCATTTCGGCACCGGCGATCCGCTCGCCGTCCATGTAGAACTCTGCTTTCCCGTCCGCAGTGACATTGTTTGTCTGAAGCATCAGGTTCTTAACTGCGCTCTTGTAATTGCTGTATCCGTTTGCGTTGTCGTAGTTGGCATATACCGATGTGGTCAGCACCATCATTCCGACAAGCAGGCAGACCGCCGTTACAAAGTGGCGTTTCTGTTTGAAATGAATCTTTTTCATCATCCCATCCTCCTTGGCTGTTTTTCTTCAGTATGCATCCGAAATGCACCCGTTTGCTTACAGCATTATTATAGCTTCCTCTGCTTAACATTATATAACGCAATTATTAATAAACTATAAACAAAGACGAAAAAAAGTTATTCGAGTGAATCTTTTAAATTTTAACGAAATAAAGCATTGAAATTTTAAAGGAAAGGTGCTATTATTTAATAATACGACTGACTATTTTGTCGATTTTAAAAGCTATGTAGTAAAGTAAAAGGAAGTAAAGAACATGGAAAACAAACTTGAACGCAAGTACGGTCTGTTTACTGCGATCTGCATGGTTGTCGGTATCGTTATCGGCTCCGGTGTCTTCTTCAAAGCGCAGACCATCCTTCAGAAAACAGAAGGAAACATGCCGCTCGGCATTGTTGCCTGGATCATCGGCGGTGTCGTGATGCTCTGCTGCATCCTGACATTTGCGGTAATGGCACAAAAGTACGAAAAGGTGAACGGGATTGTCGATTATGCCGAAGCGACCTGCGGAAGCTGGTACGGCTACATGATCGGCTGGTTTATGACACTGATTTATTATCCGACGCTGACGAGCGTGCTCTGTTGGCTCTCCGCGCGTTATACTCTTGTATTTGTCACATCCTGCTGGCCGAACTTCCCGCTGATCATTCCGGCCTCCGAGGGCGGATGTATTATCGGACCAGAATGTATCGCTCTGATGATGTTCTATATGTGCTGCGCTTATTTTGTGAACGCGCTTGCGCCGAAATTTGCCGGAAAGTTTCAGGCAGCGACAACGGTTATTAAGCTGATCCCGCTTTTCCTGATGGCGGTTGTCGGCATTATTGCAGGCCTCCTGAGCCCGACACATATGCTTGTCAATAACTTTGCGTCCGCATCGGCTGTCACATACGGAAACGGGGAGAGCACCATGACCGTCCTTCTCAGTGCTGTATGCGCGACCTCCTTTGCGTATGAAGGCTGGATTATCGCAACCTCCATCAACGCAGAGTTGAAGGACGCGAAGCGCAATCTTCCGAAAGCGCTCATCATCGGCGGAATCGTTATCATTTCTACTTATATCGCTTATTATGTCGGCGTTGCCGGCGGTGCTTCGGTCGATGTTCTCATGTCTGACGGAGCGACAACAGCGTTTACGAATATTTTCGGCGGTATTCTCGGAAATATTCTGAATCTCTTCATTGCGATTTCCTGCATGGGTACCATGAACGGTCTGATGCTCGGCTGCGTTCGCGGTCTTTACTCCGTAGCGGCACGCGGTCACGGACCAAAGCCTGCAACATTTGCTCAGATCGATGAAAAGACAAACATGCCGACAAATGCCTCGATTTTCGGTCTTCTCGTTACGGGCGCATGGGGGCTTTATTTCTACCTTTCCAATCTGGCAGGAACCTGGAGCGGTCCGTTTGTATTCGACTCTTCGGAGCTTGGTATCATTACCATCTACGCGATGTACATTCCGATCTTTATCCAGTGGATGCGTAAAGAGTCGGATCAGAGCACGGTTCGCCGCTTTGTTCTCCCGACACTGGCGATTATCAGTTCCCTGTTTATGGTCTATGCCTGCATCGTCGGACATGGAATGGCGAATGTATGGTATCTGATTGTCTTCTTTGTCATCATGTTTATCGGTCACTGCTTCTACAATAAAAAAGAAGCGTAACCGAAAGGCCTGTAAACGGCAAATTTTATGAACGGATTAAAACTCTCGTGCTGAAATTCGGCACGGGAGTTTTTGGATGCAAAAAGCGCTGTGCCGGATCTCGGCGCAGCGCTTTTCTTTTTTCACTGTTACGCTTACTCTTCTGTGTAATTATCGAAGTACCCCTGGATAAAGACGATCGGCGTTCCCTTATCACCGGAGCCGGATGTCAGATCACAAAGTGAACCGATCAGATCCGTCAGCCTTCTCGGAGTCGTGCCCTGTGACACCATCTGTCCGACCAGATCGCTGTCCTTCTTCCGGATGTATTCCGAAATCGCCTCTTTCAGAGCGTCGCCCGAAAGATGTGCAAAATCGTTATCCGCCAGATACTTGAGCTTCACCTCATTCGGCTGCCCCTCCAGCCCGGCTGTATAAGCCGGTGAAACCACCGGGTCCGCCAGCTCCCAAATTTTTCCCACCGGGTCTTTGAAGGCACCGTCTCCGTAGATCATTACCTCGACCTGCTTTCCGGTCGCCTTTCGGATCGCTTCCTGAATCCCGTCCACAACCGGCTGACAATTTCTCGGGAAGAGCTTTACACTGTGCTCCGTCGCCTTGTTCGATCCAAGCAGTCCGTAATTTTCATTGTATCCGCTTCCGTCCACTGGAGCAGTCAGGATCTCATCCAGTCCGTAAACGGTTTCCGCACCGGCCATACGGAGAAGCTTCTTGCTCCTCTCACGGCTGTGAATATCGCAGCAGAGAACATGCTTGGTATAAGGGAGAATGCTGCGGCAGTCATTCGCGAGAATAATCTCAACCTCACATCCGGCGCTTTCGATCAATTCCTTATAATAAGAGATATAATCCACTCCGGTAAACGGATGCTTGACACTTCCGAAAAGTTCTCTGTATCTGGCTTCTGTCAGAACATCCTTCCATGGATCTACCCCTTTTTCATCCAGCATATCCAGACTGATCAGATGGTTGCCCACCTCATCCGACGGATAACTCAGCATCAGCACCATCTTCTTGGCGCCGGACGCGATGCCCCGGAGACAGATGGCGAAACGGTTCCTCGACAGAATCGGAAAAATCACCCCAACTGTATTGTCCGCATACTTTGCTTTGATGTCCGCGGCAATCTGATCCACACTTGCGTAATTTCCCTGCGCTCTTGCCACGACCGCTTCCGTCACCGCAATGACATCCCGATCACCGATCGTAAAATCACCGTTTGCCTGCGCCGCAAGAATGCTGTCGGAAACAATCTTTACGATATCGTCTCCCTCTCGTACAATCGGTGCTCTTACACCTTTGGACACTGTTCCTATCAATCTCTCCATTTACTTTCTCCTTCGTTTCTCTTTCTATGAATTCTATGAAAAATAATTATTTTGATCTGTTTTTCTTTCCGACATCTCCGCGATAAAACGCCTTCTTTCCCGTTTTTTCCGCGATTTCCTCAAAGGTCCGCATCATTTTTGCAGGATCCGTCTCTTTTTGCTTTTTCGGCTTAAAAATCTTCATCCATTCCATCCCGATCACTTCCTTTCCGGACAAGCAGCGATACCACTTCTACATTTCCGCAGCGCGGGAACATATCGACCGGCGTCGCCTCCTTCAGCTCATACCGCTCCGAAAGAATGCGAATGTCTCTCGCCAGCGTCGCCGCATCACAGGAAACATAGATGATCTTCTCCGGCGCGGCCTTCTGGATCGTATCCAAAAGACTTGCGTCACATCCGCTTCTCGGCGGATCGACAATCACGATATCCGGTGTTTTTCCGTTCACATAAAATCCGTCCCGGTCCGTATATCCATCCACCAGATCGTGGATCTTCTCTTCCGCAAGACCGCAGAAAAATTCCGCATTGACAAGGCCGTTGATGACCGCATTGCGATTCGCGTCAATGACAGCGCCCTTGACCGCCTCAATCCCGTAAACTCTTCCCGGTTTTTCCGGTTTTATCCTCCGCATACGGTCCGCGAGAACAAGTCCGATTGTCCCGACACCGCAGTACAGATCGAAAACAGTCTCATCCCCCTTCAGGCCGGCATACTCTGCCACTTTGCCGTAAAGGACCTCCGTCTGCTGCGGATTCACCTGATAAAACGCGGCCGGAGACACTTCAAACCGAAGTCCCATACATTCGGACAAAATCGTCGGTTTTCCGGCAATAACTTTATATTCCTCTCCCGTTATCCGAGAACTTTTTCCCTGATTGATATTCAGGACGATACTTTCAAGGCTGTACCCGGCATCTGCGACCGCATCATCGAGCATCCCCGCTAATTTCTCAGCATTCGGAATTCCCTTTCCGTTAATGACCAGAATCACCATGACCTCCCCGGTTGCTTCCGCCGTCTTGACGATCAAATGCCGGATCAGGCCCTTCTGCCACTTTTCCTCATACGCGGTGATATGATCCTCCTCCATAAAACGCCGAAGGGCCGAAGCCGCCGCGAGTGCACTGCGGCTTTGCAGGAGACAGTCCTCCAAATCGGTCAGATCATGTGTACCGCGTGCGTAAAACCCGACTTTTGGTTTGGATACAGGCGAAACAATCCCGCCCTTTCGGGTAATAATCCCGCCGGTGCTTACCGGAAACTGCGCCTTGTTTCGATAGCGAAGGATCTGCTCTGCACCGAGGATCGGGGCCAGATCAGGTTCTTCGATACCGGCAATCCGCACCAATTTATCGCGGACCTGCTTTTCTTTCAGCGCCAACTCCGCTTCATACGAAATCCCGCGAAAACTGCATCCCCCGCACATCTTTTCGTAAGGGCAGTCCGACGGGATCCGGTCCGGGGATGGCCGCTCCATTTCAAAAAGGCGGCCGGTCGCATAATTCTTTCTTACCGCCGTAACACGGGCTGAGACAAGATCTCCCGGAACGGTATCGGATACAAAGACCGCCATTCCGTTGTATCGCCCGATGCCGTTTCCGGTACTGCTGATATCTTCAATGTAAATTCCCGAAAGAATCTGTCCTTTTTCCATCTTTATTCCCGACCTTCGAACACAAAATCCGAAAGCTCCTTCACTGTTTTAAAATAATAATCCGCATGCGCACGCATAAAGGCTTCCACCTCCGGAAGCAGGCCGTGGGACCATCCGGCCGCGGCGAACTCAACACCGCAGGCCTTCGCCATATCGTACCCGAGCCGGAGATCGTCCACCATTAAGCAGTCTTCCGGAGTGAGGGACAGCTTTTCAAAAATCTGCAGCATCGGATATGGATGCGGCTTACGCTGTTCGCTTGGAAGCTCCCAGCCATAGACAAGATCCAGGTGGATTCCATGCTCCCGATAATGCCGTTCAATCTCAGACTTCTCGGAATGGGACACGACACAAATGTATCCGCCCTCTTTCTGAAAGCGCCGTACCAGATCGAGAAAACCCTCATAAAAGTCCGGCGTCTTGTCATGAATATAATCCTTCCAAATCTCGTACTCCCGCTGCATCTCCTGCTCGGTGAAGCCAAGCTCTCCTGTGCAGAACTCCGCAAAACCCGGATCAAAACACTTGTGTGTAAATTCTGCCAGCGTATACGGTTTATGCTCCGGCCGAAGCTCTTTCATAATGATCTGAAACGACGGATAATGAAGTTCCGGCGTACTTTTTACAGCTGTATCGTCATGATCCAGCACCAAACAACGATATCTCAATTTCTTCCCCCTGCCTTCCGGCTTTTTCGGGCGCGTTCCGATTGCGCCCCTTTTCTTTTATGGAAATGATCCTCTGAAGGACTCTTGAACTATTCTGTAATTTTTTCCGCAATCTCCTCAATCCGGCGCAGCCGATTGTTCAGTCCGGACTTTTTCAAAGGAGGCGTGCAAAGATCCGCTAATTCCTGAAGCGTCGCGTCCGGGTTGTCCCTCCGCAGGATTGCCGCATCCCTCAGCTTCGGCGGCAGGGAAGATAGCCCTCGGACACGCTGAATCTTGTCAATAGCCGCAATCTGCCGCAGAGCCGTATTCATAGTCTTGTCCAGATTGGCATTGTCACAGTTCGACAGGCGGTTTGCCTTGTTTCTCATTTCCTTTGTCATTCGAATCTCTTCGAACTCAAAGAATTTCTGATGCGCTCCCATAATATTCAGGAGATCCGCAATCTGATCCGCTTCCTTCACATAGACGATGTAGCTTTTTCGGCGCTGCACGACCCTCGCGGAGAGGTCCACAAAGCTGTTGATCAGTTTTCGAAGGTCCCCCGCCAAGGTTTCCGTTGAACAAACCAGCTCAAAATGATAAGCCTTTTCCGGATCACTCATCGTTCCGACTCCGAGAAAAGCACCTCGAAGATACGCCTTGCGGCAGCATTTTGTCTTAATCAAACCGGCATAAATGCCGTCGCTGATGTAATTCATTCCCTCCCGAATCATCAGGATCCCGGATTCCCGCAGGATCGGCTCCGCCTTCTGACCCTCGCGGTCGTCCAACACCAGCATATACTGCCTTCCCTTTTTCAGTGCCACGCCCTCACTGATCTCAAGTGCCGCATCGACATCAAAATAATCCTTAATCATCTTCATATAATGTCGTGCCGTTGCCGGATTATCTGTCGCAATGACGAGCTTCATTCTGCCGCCGCCAACCAGCTTTACACTTCCGCACATGCGAATAAAACCGGCGATTTCCGCCAGCATGCAGCATTTTTTTTCTGGCTCGATTCGCGCCAATTCGCCCTTCGTATCGGACGAAAAACTCATCGGTCATTCCTCCCTGTCAGCAAGACACAAAATTACTTGTACATTGTATCACAAGTCTTTTCGATAGTAAAGAAGAGATGTTTTCCGCAAAGAAAGAGGCGCAGTCCTTCCGAACTGCGCCGATTCCCTTTCTTTTGAGCTCTCGATCATTTTTATTTTTCCAAAACATACTTCTCCAAGCGATCGCACGCTTCCTGAATCAATGCCGGCGGAATGGCAACATTGATACGGATATGGCACGGTCCGTGGAACGGACGGCCGTCCTGCGTGGAAACCCCGTAATCCCACATCTTTTTCTGCAGTTCGCCAATCGTGATATGATGCTTCTCGCAGTAATCGGTCGCGTCCACAAAAAGAAGATACGTTCCCTGCGGCAGTGTCATCTTAAACCCATATCCTTCCAGGAATGCTTTCATTGTATCGATATTCTTCGCCAGCACCTGATTCAGCTCATCGACCCACTCGTGGCCTTCCGGCTTATACGCACCAACCAGTGCGTGCTGCGAGAATACATTGATGTCATTATAATGAGAAAGCGAACCTTCTTTGTCGATTCTGTCTCTCAGATATTTGCTGTATACAATATGATAGCTTCCGATCAGACCCGCCAAGTTGAAGGTCTTCGTCGGCGCATACTGCGCAATGGTGTGCGTTCTTGCGTATTCCGAAACAAGCTGCGTCGGAATATGCTTGAATCCCGGACGAATCAGATCTGACCAGATTTCATCGGATACCACATAAACATGATGCTTTTCGAAGATTGCCATCGCCTTCTCCAGCTCTTCTCTTTCCCAAACACGACCGCTCGGATTGTGCGGAGAACAGAAAACGCATACATGAATATTGTTTTCTTTAATCTTCTTCTCCATATCCTCGTAATCCATACGATAGATATTATTTTCGTCCAGTTTCAGTTCGGAAAGAACGATGTTATACCCGTTGTTCTCCAGGCAGCCGGTAAATCCGATATAAGTCGGCGAATGTACCAAGATGCTGTCTCCATTGGAAGAGAGTGCGTTGACTGCTGCCATCACGCCTCCGAGAACACCGTTTTCATAACCGAGATGCTTTCTTTCCAGACCAACCACACCATTTCTCTTTGTCTGCCAGTCAATAATCGAGTTCCAATACTCATCGGAGGTCTTAAAATATCCGAAGCAAGGATGCTTTGCTCTTTCTGCTATCGCATCTGTAATCGTCGGGCAAGTCGCGAAACTCATATCCGCAACCCACATCGGAATCACACTCCAACCTTCTTTCGGAGGTGTCGGATCGTCCTCCAGAACATCTACCGCCCATGCGTCATGCCCTCTACGGTCGATAATCGACTCAAAATCATATTTCATAGAATCACTCATCCTTTCCTGATAAACTCCGAAGCCGGTGCCGTCCGGCGCCGGCTTGCCTTTCTACCGTTAGTCTAACACACATTATCCGGGTATAAAAGTATAAAAACAAAGAAAAACTCGGAACAGTTGTAAAATTCCGAGTTTTTCGCCGTGCGGCCTGCGCACGTCTTTTTACTTTTCGTCCTTGGTTTCCGGGAAGAAATCTTTACCGTCCACATGATTTGCGTCTCCGATTTCCTTCGAATTCTCACGCGCCGTCTGTCCTGCCTTTGTTCTGAGCTTATTCAGCTCTTCAAACTGCATCGCATTCTGACGAAAAACATCCGTATACGTTCTCCCCGTCATATCGCTTTTTTCGTTCTTTTTTGCCATTTTTATCGCCTCCTTGCCACTTAGTATGCGCAAAGAGAGCAATTTTTAACAACATAAAAAGTCAATAGAACTCTTATTATTTTTCAACATCCATTCCGGTCTTATGTCCGTTCAGCGTCGTTTCGGCAAGACCTCCACGCTCCTCAATCGCAAGAGCGAGAGTCTCTTTCATGATATACTCCTTGTATTCCGAAACCGCGGTCTTCACCTCGTCATCTGCGTCCAGATAGATAACGATTCGATCCATCATCTCAAAATCTTTCTGCTTCCGCAGCTGCTGCACCTTGGAGATCAGTTCCCGAGCCAATCCCTCTTTGACCAGATCCTCCGTCAGAGTCGTATCCAGAATCGTGAAAAGATTGTTTTCCATCGCTACCGCGAATCCCTCCTTCGCGTCAATTCGGATGTCAATAAATTCCTTTGTGATTTCGACTTCTTCGCCATCCACGGTCATCTTCACCGTTTCTTCGGTCTCGAAACGCGCAGCGAGTTCCTTCGCGTCCGCCTGGGCAACCGCCGCTCCGAAAGCCTTGATTTTCCCGCCGAGAGCCGGTCCCGCAACCTTGAAATTCGGTTTCAGCGTAAAGTTCATATACTGATCCAAATCACTTGCGAATACAACCTTCTTAACATTCAGTTCTTCCATAATCAGCGGTGTCAGATCGGAAATCAGATGTTCATATTTACCGTCTACCAGAATTTCGGAAAGCGGCTGTCTGACCTTGATCCTCTCCTTTTCCCGTGTACCGCGGCCGAGTGCAACAAGGTCACGCACCAGATCCATCCGCTCCTCAACACTCCGGTCGATCAAGCTTTCGTCGGCCTTCGGGAATGAAGCGAGATGTACCGATACTTCTCCTGTCAATTTCGTGTACATTTCGTCCGAAAGGAACGGTGCGATCGGTGCGATCAGCTTCGACACGCCTACAAGGATTTCATAGGTCGTCGCATAAACGCTCTTTTTATCCTCTGTCATTTCCGGTGCGTAGAATCTTCTCCTTGCGCGGCGGATATACCAGTTGGATAAATCCTCCGCTACAAAATCCGTAATGCTGCGGACCGTTTTCATATGGTCGTAGTGCTCAAGCGCATCCGTAACATTCCTGACTAAAGCATTGTATTTGGAAAGAATCCAGCGATCCAGCTCCGGACGGTTCTTTGGCTCGACATAGGTCTTTTCGATTTCCACCTGGTCCTGATTCGAATAAAGGACAAAGAAATTGTAAACATTCCGGAGCGTTCCGAAGAACTTGCTCACAACGTCAATCAGTCCGTCCTCATCGAACTTCGTCGGTGTCCATGCCGGCGATACCGAGAGCAGATACCATCTCGTCGCATCCGCGCCATACTTTTCGAAAAGCTTAAACGGGTCTACCGTATTGCCTCTCGATTTGCTCATCTTCTTTCCTTCTTTGTCCAGAATCAGATCGTTTACCAGAACATTGCGGTACGGCGCAACGCCTTTGATCAGCGTCGAAACTGCCATCAGGGAGTAGAACCATCCTCTTGTCTGATCGATCCCTTCGCAGATGAAATCCGCCGGGAAGAGCTCGCTGTCAAACCGCTCCTTGTTTTCAAACGGATAATGATGCTGCGCAAACGGCATCGCACCGCTGTCAAACCAGCAGTCCATAACCTCCGGTACTCGGGTCATCGGCTTTCCGCACTCCGGACAGGTCAGATGCACCTCATCCACATACGGACGGTGCAGCTCAATATCCTCCGTGATCGGCTCGATCGCTTTTTCAACCAGCTCCGCTCTGGAACCGACACTTTCCAGATGTCCGCATTCACAGCGCCAGATCGGGAGCGGTGTTCCCCAATACCGGGTTCTTGAAATCGCCCAATCCTTTACATCTGCCAGCCAGTTTCCAAAACGCTTTTCACCGACAAAATCCGGATACCAGTTGACCGTGTTATTGTTCGCCACAAGCTGATCCTTCAGCTTGCTCATCTCGATATACCAGCTTGGCTTCGCATAATAGATAAGCGGTGTGCCGCAGCGCCAGCAAAACGGATAATTGTGCATCATGTTTTCCTTGGCGTACAGCTTGTTCTCCGAGGCAAGGTATTTGATAATGTCCACAGCAAGCGCGTCGTCCATGACGAATCTTCCCTCCCATGGACCCTCGGAATAGCACCCCTTCTCATCAACCGGCTGGAAGAACGGAAGACCGTATCTTCTCCCCGTCTGATAGTCGTCGTCACCGAATACCGGAGCGGAGTGCACGATACCGGTTCCGTCCGTTGTCGTAACATAATCCGCACAAGTCACATACCATGCCTTTTTATCCAGCTCGCGTCCCGGGATCAGCCTTTCGTACTCATCGTACTCCAGTTCCTTTCCCTTCATCTCCGCCAGTACTTCGTATTCATCCTTGAGCACTCTTGATGCGGCATCCTTCGCCAGATAAAAGATCTCGCCTTCGAAGCTTCCCGAAAGCATCTTTACCTTAATATAATCAATTTCCGGACCTACCGTCAGCGCGCAGTTTGCAAAAAGCGTCCATGGAGTGGTTGTCCATGCCAGATAATACTCATTTTCCGCGGACTTTCTCTTGAACTTGCAGGTTGCCGTCAGTACCTTTACTTCTTTGTATCCCTGCGCCACCTCGTGAGACGCAAGTCCCGTTCCGCAACGCGGGCAATACGGAAGGATCTTGGCTCCTTCATAGATCAAGCCTTCTTTGAAGACCTTATTCAGGATCCACCAGCCGGTCTCGATATAATTATTATCCAGTGTGATATATGCGTTATCAAGGTCCACAAGGTAACCCATATCCTCCGACATCTCGCGCCATGCTTTCTCATAGGTAAAGACCGATTCCCGGCACTTCTGGTTGAATTCCTTGATTCCGTATTTTTCAATGTCCTGCTTGCCGGACATATGAAGCTGCTTTTCAACCTCGATTTCCACCGGCAATCCATGTGTATCCCAGCCGGCTTTTCTCTTCACCTGGAAGCCCTGCATGGTTTTATAACGGTTGATGGAGTCTTTCAGTGTCCGTGCCATCACATGATGGATGCCGGGGCGGCCGTTTGCCGTCGGCGGTCCCTCATAAAAGACGAAGGACGGCTGTCCCTCTCTTTCCGAAACACACTTCCCGAGAAGATCCTCTTCTTTCCACTTGCGTACCTGTTCCTGCTGTACTTCGAAAACAGGTTTTTCCGACAGATTTTTGAACATGATCTCGTTTCCTCTCTCTTTCTCTTTTCTTTGCTTCTTTTTTTCTTTGTCCCGTTAAATTAAAAAATCCCCAATGCCGCTCAAACGACACTAGGGACGATCTACAAAACCGCGGTACCACCCTACTTGCAGCTGCCGACTCCGGAAGCTGCCTCTTCAAAGGCCGAGCTCCGGAGTGATCTTCGTTTGCCACGCTGCCGCCTTTCTCTCAGCTCCCGTTCTTCCGACCCGGGCAAAAGGCTCTCTGTAAGGCGCTCGCTGTGGGACTACTGTCTCCGTCATCGCTCGCGGTATTCAATTGAGACGCACAGGAAATCCCGCACAGTCACTCAAGAAGGATTATCGCACACTTCTTTTCGGTTGTCAAATCATTTCATCTTTTATTCCGTCTCTTCTATTTTATCCTTGTTCTTCTTTTATTCCTCTCCTCTGCAATCCTCTTCTTCTACCTCTTTTTCCGGCTTCGTCTCGCTTTTTCCGCTTCCAAATCGTCCGGACTCTGCGGCAGATAGATCACTTTCGGCCCATCATCCTTTGCTTCTTCCTGCTTTTTTCGTAGTTCCCTCTTTTTTCCGGCATTTCCAACGAAATAATCCGGATGATCGACAACAAAAATATAAATCAAACAGCAAAGGATCACAATTCCTCCCAAAAGAAACAAATACATTTTCTTCCCTCCTGCGACCCGATTTCTTACTACTTTTCTTACCTTACCTACAATCTTTACTTACCCTTTCGTAGATAGTATACC
>CAKQWL010000061.1 GCA_934278965.1 uncultured Clostridia bacterium
GCTTGGGAAGACCTTTCCGTCGGCACGCTCTTCCGTTTCGACCCCGAGCTTTGCTAAATGATCGCGCAGGGCCAGGTTGTTGTGGGCGTAAAGAGCCGCTCTGAGCATCGTGCCGTGTTTTCCGTAGTGCGCTGTAAAATCCTTGATGCTTCCGCCGCAGGTCAGATTGCACTTGCCGCCGCCGGTAAGAAGGAGCTTGCGCCCGGTTTTGAAATTCTTTTCTAAGATCAGGACGGAAATTCTGCGTCCTGCCGGGTTCCGGCCGGCGTTTTGCGCGAGAAGGGACGCCGCGAAAAGACCGGCGGCTCCGCCGCCCAGGATAATGATATCGTAAGGATCGATGCCGGACTGTTTCATAGAAAACCTCTCAATCAAGTGATTCGGCAGAAAGCGAGCTGCTGCCGTCAGAACAAAAATTAGTATAACAAAAATCAAAAGCTTATGCTATACTGGAATTGCCGAAGGTGCAGAATCTGTATTCCGCAGATCCGAGTATGAAAAAACGAGCACGGGGAAAAGCGGATCAAGGGTGCTGCGCGGTTTTCGAAGATGGAGAAAGGGACGGAGAGGAAACAAAGCATGGATGAGAACAAAAGAAAATATATGAGCGAGCCGGACGAGAACGGCATTCGGTATTTTGATATGCATCCGCCGATCAGCGGCGGTTCGGGAGAACAGGCCTTAAACGTCGGCGGAAGCGGCAGTGGAAACGGAAAGAAACGGAAAACCTTCCGAAATATTGCGATCGTGCTTGCGATTGTTCTGATTGCCGCGCTCTTCGGAGGAGGGATGACGCTGTTCTCCTCGGGCGATGGCTTCGATACGCCGTATTCGCCGTATATCGCAACGCTTTATGTGGAAGGGACGATTCAAAGCGGAAATACGGATTATTTAGGACGGGCGACCGGGTATCAGCATGAGTGGACGCTGGATGCGATCGATAAGCTTATGTCGGACTCCGAGAATTACGGGCTGATTATTTTTGTGGACAGTCCGGGAGGAAGCGTTTACGAGATTGATGAGCTGTATCTGAAAATCAAAGAATATCAGGAAGTGACGGGAAACCCGGTTTATTCTGTCATGGGAAGCATGGCGGCATCGGGCGGATATTATATTTCTGCGCCGTGTGAAAAGATTTATGCCAACCGGAACACATGGACCGGATCGATCGGCGTGACAATCGGCACGATTGTGGATGTTTCGGGATTTCTGGAAAAATACGGCGTAAAAACGAAGACAATCACTTCCGGAGAGCATAAGGCAATGGGGTCTTCCTATCAGGAGATGACACCGGAGGAGGAGGCGATCTGGCGCTCACTGATTGACGAGGCCTATGAACAGTTTATCGGTATCGTCGCGGAAGGAAGGAACATGGAAAAGGCTGATGTATATCCCGTAGCCGACGGACGCATTCTCAGTGCCAAACAGGCAATGAACGCTGGATTGGTGGATGAATTGGGCGGAATCGACGACGCGTTCTATGCTATGTGCGATGAAATCGATGAAGAAATGTATTTTGAGCGGACCGATATTGTTTATCAGGAAAACTCGGGCGGCCTGTCCTGGCTTTTGGGGAATGCTCCTGCGAAAAACAACGGCAGCGCAGCGCGCAGCGATGCGGATACGGTCGCGGATTTGATCGCGGGGATCAATACGCATCCGATCAGTTATTGCTGTGAGGTTCTGAATTATTAAACTGAGCGGGGGATCCGGCAAAATGCTGAAAAACAAAGGCTTTCAAGCAAAAAAGCTTGACAGCCTTTTTTCTTTATGCTATATTGAAAAAGATGTCAAGTAATACTGCTTGTCATCGGAAAGAGGCGGTGAGACAAGGATGTTTGATAAAATTACGGAAGGCAGCCTTCTGTATGATTTTTACGGGCAGCTTCTTACAGATCGGCAAAAGGAGGTGCTGCGCCTCTATCATGAAGAAAATTATTCGCTTTCCGAGATTGCGGAAGAGTTCGGGATTTCCAGACAGGCTGTGCATGACGCGCTGAAGAATGCAGAAAAATCTCTTGTTTCCTACGAGGAAAAGCTCGGATTAGTCAAACGGTTTTCCGAAAGCCGGGCCGTGATTTTGTCCATTGCCGATCAGATAAACAAAATCAAGGAAGCACACGGAGAAGATACGGAGCTTGCAGAAAAGCTGGATCGAATCAAAAAAATCATGGAAGAGCTGGAATAAGGATACGATACGAAAGGGAGCGGCGTGATGGCATTTGAGAGCTTATCGGAAAAATTACAGAACGCGTTTAACAAATTAAAGGGCAGAGGGGTTCTCAGCGAGGCGGATATCAATGACGCCATGCGGGAAGTAAAGCTGGCCCTTTTAGAGGCGGATGTCAATTTTAAGGTCGTGAAGGATTTTGTTGCCTCTGTCAAGGAGAAAGCGCTCGGCGCGGAGGTTCATGAGAGCCTGAATCCGGCGCAGCAGGTACTGAAAATTGTCAATGAGGAATTGACGGCTTTGATGGGCGGCACTGGGAGCAAACTGACCTATTCTCCGCGCGGCTTTACGGTGCTGATGATGGTGGGCCTGCAGGGAACCGGAAAGACGACTTCCTGCGGAAAGCTGGCGGCATATCTGAAAAAAAACGGCAAGAAGCCGATGCTGTGCGCTTGTGACATTTATCGGCCGGCGGCGATCGATCAGTTGGAGATCGTCGGAAAGTCTGTCGATACGCCGGTCTTTACGATGCGGGACTGCAAAGAACCGGAAAAAATTGCGCTGGCGGCCGTCAAGGAAGCTGAAAAAAGGGGCTTTGATGTACTGATTGTCGATACGGCGGGCCGGCTTCAGATTGATGAAGAACTGATGGACGAACTGGTCCGGATTAAGGCGGCCATTAAGCCGCATGAAATCCTGCTGGTTGTCGATGCAATGACCGGTCAGGACGCTGTGAATGCGGCAGAGGGTTTCCACAGCAGACTGGGAATTGACGGAATCATCATGACGAAGCTGGACGGCGATTCCAGAGGCGGTGCGGCACTTTCGGTCCGGAAAGTAACCGGCAGGCCGATTAAATTCGTCGGAATGGGCGAAAAGATGGACGCACTGGAGCCGTTTTATCCGGATCGTATGGCAAGCCGAATCCTCGGAATGGGGGATATGATCACCCTGATTGAGAAGGCACAGGAAAATTACGACGAGGCGAAGGCTGCTGCGCTTGAAAAGAAGATTAAGAAGAACGAGTTTACACTGGAAGACTTTCTGGAGGAAATGAATCAGGTTCGGAATATGGGCGGCATCGGCAAGATGCTCGACATGATCCCGGGTCTGGGCGCGGGCAAGATCAGTGAAGACGACATCGCCAA
>CAKQWL010000062.1 GCA_934278965.1 uncultured Clostridia bacterium
GCGCATCCGGGGTATCCATGTAAACCTTATCTGCGTGGGTAATGATGTATTCGTCGATTTCCGAAAGCTCCGGAGTATACGAACCGACGCCGTTGATATGTGCGCCCTTCTTGACAAGCTTTCCGTCAAAAACAGGATTCTTGGATACCGTGATCGTGGTAATGATGTCTGCGTCAGTCACGGCTTCGGCAGAACTGGAAACAGCCTCGAACTTCGCCTTGAAGATCCCGCGGAACTGTTCCGTAAGCTGATCGGCCAAAGCTTGTGCACGTTCCTTATTAAGATCGTAAACCCGAACCAGCTCGATTTCCGGGCGTACGGTAAGTACGGCTTCGATCTGTCCCGGAGCCTGGCCGCCGGTACCGATAACGGCAAAAATCCGGCTGTCGCTGCGTGCGAGGATGTCGGTCGCAAGGCCGGCAACCGCACCGGTCCGGACACGAGTCAGGTAGGTTCCATCCATCAGGGAGCAAGTCTCGCCGGTAGAGCTGTTCAGAAGCACCATCGTGGCAGGAACACTCGGAATACCTTTGTCAATGTTATCCGGGTAAGTGGACACGATTTTAACACCAAGCGCATTGGCCTTTGCGGCGTATCCGTACATATAAAGACTCTGGCCGTTGTGTTCCGGAATATCCAGATTGGCGCGAAGCGGGATATTGCTTTCGCCGGCAGAATAAAGGGACAGCGCGTCACGGTCCGCCTGAATGGCTTCCTTCATCGTAAACACAGTGCGCATATCCTTTTCGTTCAATATCAAGATTTTCATAGCAGATTCCTCCGATTTCTCTGAATACCAGCCGCAAGGCTTGTCTCAGTAATTTGCTCATCTACCCACATCTTATTATCGGCAGAAACGCTTGTCAAGACCTTCCGGACCTGTTTTTGCTTTTTGATGAAAGCGGGAGCGAATCAAATCGCGCGGGGCGAACCCGTTCTCTCAGCGGTACGGATGCAAAGAAAAAGAGGGCAGAAGAAACTGCCGCAAGCTCGTAAGGCAGTAGCAGTCCGGCAGGAAGGACCGAGGAGACAAAGGAGGTCAAAAGCGGGGCACAGAACTGACCGAGGTAAAGCGATGCGGAAAGGAGCGGAAGGACAGACGCCGCCGCTTCCTTTCCGGCTTTCTGTGAAGCATCGGAAAGAATATAAGGAATTCCGAGTCCGTTGGCAAAACCAATCAGGGCGGAACCGCTCAAAATCAACGCTAAATGGGTCCCGGCAAGGAGCAGCATATAGCCCAGGAAGAAACAAACCGGCGCAAAGAAACGGGTGCGGTCTCCAAAAAGTCTTTTCCAGAAAACAAAGGAAAGTCCACCGAAAAAGGCAACAATATCCGTTCCGGCCATGATTCCCGCCACCAGACCCTGCGAAATCGCGGCTCTTGCGGATGAAATAATGGAAAAATTAGCCGGGTATAGGAAAAAAGAAACCATTAAAAAGAAAATGGCAAGAAAGTGGAAGGCGTGCTTCTTCCAAACGGAATTGCCGGTATCTCGGGCATCCTGCGGCTTTCGGCCGGCCGATGCCGTCCCAATGGAATCATTCGGAAGAAAGAGCAGTATGAGAAAAATGCTCGGCACACCGAATGCGTAAACGAGAAAGCTAAACCGCCAGCTGACGGACGCTAAAAGGCCGGAAAGCAATGTCGCCGCCGCACCGCCGAGCTGGTTCATGGCGGAGGAATAACCCATCAGGCGGTCAAGCTTTTCCGGGGCGAAGTAATAGGTAAGAAG
>CAKQWL010000063.1 GCA_934278965.1 uncultured Clostridia bacterium
CGGCAGCGATGATTTCTTTGATAAAATCCGGAAAGGCTTCAGCCTGATAAGTTTTTCCGGTTGTTTCGTCGGTGATCAGGCCGGTGGAAAAATCGATACAGACCGTATCGCCGGCAGCAATTTCCCGACTTGCTTCCGGGCACTCAAGAATCGGAAGCCCGATGTTGATTGCGTTCCGGTAAAAAATCCTGGCGAAGGATGAAGCGATCACGCAGCGAATCCCGCATTCTTTGATCACGGCCGGAGCGTGTTCCCGGGAGGAACCGCAGCCGAAATTCTCTCCGGCGACCATGATGTCACCCGGCCGGACTTTTTGGGCGAAGTCCGCCTCCGCATATTCCATGCAGTGGAGTGAAAGCTCTTTCAGGTCCTGGATGTTTAGATACCGTGCCGGAATGATGACATCCGTATCGATGTTATCTCCGTATTTATGTACAATTCCTTTTGCGTCCATTTCTATTTTCTCCTTTCCGGTGCGGCAATTTTTCCGGCGAGCGCGGAGGCAGCTGCGACGGCGGGGCTTGCCAGATATACTTCGGAATCTCCGTGCCCCATTCGGCCGACGAAGTTTCGGTTGGTAGTAGCGATGCAGCGTTCTCCTGCCGCAAGAATTCCCATATATCCGCCGAGGCAGGGACCGCAGGTCGGTGTGGAAACGACGCATCCCGCGTCAATAAAAGTTTCGAGATAACCGAGGCGGATGCATTCTTTGTAAATTTGCTGCGTTGCCGGAATGACAATGGCTCGTACCCCTTTTTTTACTTTTTTGCCGGTCAAAATCTCCGCGGCAGCAGCCATATCGGATAGTCTGCCGTTGGTGCAGGAACCGATGACAACCTGGTCAATCGGCACATCTCCGACCTCGTCAATGGTCCTGGTATTGGACGGAAGGTGCGGAAATGCGACGGTTGGACGAAGCGCCGAGAGATCAATCGAATAAACGGCATCGTAAACCGCGTCCGGATCCGCCTCATAGACCGTGTAAGGCCGGTTGACGCGGCCGTCCATATAGGCTTTGGTGATAGCGTCAACAGGGAAAATTCCGTTTTTTGCGCCGGCTTCGATGGCCATATTGGCAATCGTGAAACGATCATCCACCGAGAGGGCGCCCACCCCGTCTCCGGTGAATTCCATGGAGCGGTAAAGCGCACCGTCTACGCCAATCATCCCGATAATATGAAGGATCAAATCCTTGCCGCTGACATCCGGAGGCAAGGTGCCGGTCAGATCAAAGCGGATTGCGGCCGGTACCTTGAACCAGGCCTCTCCGGATGCGATTCCGGCGGCCAGATCGGTGGAACCGACCCCGGTGGAGAAGGCGCCGAGCGCACCGTAAGTACAGGTATGTGAATCCGCGCCGATCACAGCGTCTCCCGCGGCGACCAGCCCTTTTTCCGGAAGAAGGGCATGCTCGATCCCCATCTCTCCGACATCATAGAAATGGTCGATGTCAAATTTCCGCGCAAAGGTGCGGCACGCCTTACATTGCTCTGCGGAACGGATATCCTTGTTCGGGACGAAGTGATCCATCACCAGAGCGATTTTGCTTTTGTCATAAACCTCCTGAAAACCGGCCCCCTCAAATTCACGGATGGATACCGGTCCTGTGATATCGTTGGCAAGCACCAAATCCAGCTTGGCGCGGATCAGCTGTCCGGCGGAAACTTTGTCTAATCCGGCGTGTGCCGCCAGTATTTTTTGTGTCATAGTCATTCCCATCGCAGTATTCTCCTCCTGTCGTATAAAATCAAGTTACCGTACGAAATGAATTTTTTTATTCATGCGATTGAGTGCGCTGACCAGCGCATTCACGGAAGCGAGCACGATATCGTCGTGTGTTCCGACGCCCCAGTAAAGACTGCCGCCCGGGTCGGCAATGCAGATGTATGCCGCCGCTTTGGAATTGGAATCACTGCTGACAGCGTGTTCTGAATAAGTGACGAAACGGTAATCAAAGTGATACTGGGTTTTTCGCAGCGCATTGCTGACAGCATCGAGACGGCCGTTGCCGTCCGCTCGCAGGTTGAAGACTTCCCGGTCGATAACCGCGCGCATCGTAACAGAGTAAAGATCGTTTCCCTCTGCTTTGGTGGAAGAAAGATGACTGAAAGACGCATCGGTAATGTCGATCGGGTCGAAGTCGTTGATATATGTGTCACGGAAGACACAGAAGATTTCTTCCGGTGTCAATTCATGGTGCGCCTTGTCCGAAAGGTCCTTCATGAGATAACCGAGCTCACTCTGCATATCCTTCGGTATTTTATAACCGAAATGGTGCTCCAGAATATAAGCAACCCCGCCTTTGCCGGATTGACTGTTAATTCGGATGACATCGCCGTCATATTCGCGGCCGACATCGTGCGGGTCGATCGGCAGGTAAGGAACGCTCCATCTCGCCTCCTTCTGATCCTCACGCCATTTCATCCCTTTGGCGATCGCATCCTGATGCGATCCGGAGAAAGCTGCAAAGACAAGCTCGCCGCTGTATGGAGAACGCGGAGGCACCTGCATAGAGGTGTAGGTCTCATAAGTCCTGACGACATCCGGCATATTGGAAAAGTCGAGCTCGGGGTCGACACCGTGGCTGTAAAGGTTCATGGCCAATGTGACGATATCGACATTTCCGGTACGTTCACCGTTGCCGAACAGCGTTCCTTCAATGCGGTCGCCGCCGGCAAGAAGTCCAAGCTCCGCGTCCGCGACACCCGTGCCGCGGTCATTGTGCGGGTGCAGCGAAATGATCAGGCTGTCCCGGCGCTCCAGATGACGGCACATGTACTCCACCTGCGAGGCGAAAACATGCGGCATCGACATCTGCACCGTGGAAGGAAGATTGATGATTGCTTTGTGCTCCGGGGTCGGTTCCCAGACCCGGATGACTTCATTGCAGATGTCTTCGGCGAAATCCATTTCTGTTCCGGTAAAGCTTTCCGGGGAGTATTCAAATGTAAAGGAACTCTCCGGCTGTTTCGCGGCGAAACTTTTCAGAAGTTTCGCGCCGGATACGGCAATTTCGATGATTTCTTCCTTGGATGCACGAAATACCTGCTGCCGCTGGGCAAGCGAGGTGGAGTTATATAAATGGACGATCGCCTTCCGGACGCCGCGAAGCGCTTCAAAGGTCTTTCGAATGATATGCTCCCGCGATTGGGTCAGTACCTGGATGGTAACATCTTCCGGAATCAAATCATCCTCGATCAGTCTGCGCAGAAAGGTATATTCCGTTTCCGAAGCGGCCGGAAAACCGACTTCGATTTCTTTAAATCCAAGCGAAACAAGATAGCGGAAGAAGGATAGCTTCTCCTCCAGGCTCATCGGAACGACGAGGGCCTGGTTCCCGTCGCGCAGATCCACGCTGCACCAGATCGGTGCTTTTTCGATATGATCCTTCCCAACCCACTCACAGGAAGAAGCGGGAGGCGGGAAGTAGCCTGTTTGGTATTTCTGGTAGTTTTTCACGATTTCCCTCCGTTGCAATAAACTTGTTACCGTATAATATAAAACCGTGCATTCGGGATGTCAAGTAATTTTTGTTTGCGAAAACTAAAAATAAAATAAAAATTTGTTGTTTTTCACATAAAAAATTGCGAAATTCGCTTGACTTTTCTGGGGAGGTCAGTATAATAGTCCTAATCCCTACTTCAAAGGAAGTAAAAAACGGGGAAAATGCCAGAGGCAGAACAACGATAGAAATGGAGAAGGTACTAATGAAAGTAAAAGGATCACAAGTCGTAATGGAAGTACTCCGAGATCATGGAGTCGATCTCGTATTCGGATATCCGGGTGGGTGCGCGATTAACATTTACGACGAACTTTATCGGTACAACGACAAAATCAAACATGTTCTGACGGCTGACGAACAGGGGGCGTCCCATGCGGCCGACGGATATGCGAGAGCAACAGGCAGAGTCGGCGTCGTCATTGCGACGAGCGGACCCGGGGCAACCAATTTGGTGACGGGGCTTGCGACGGCCTTTATGGACAGTATTCCGGTGGTGGCGATTACAGTGAATGTCGCCGATCACCTGATTGGAAGCGATGCGTTTCAGGAAATTTGCATCACAGGCGTGACTATGCCGGTGACAAAACATAACTATTTTGTAAATGATATTGAGGATTTGGAAGAATCCCTCCGCGAGGCTTTTCGAATTGCAATGAGCGGCAGAAAAGGGCCGGTGCTGGTGGATATTACGAAGGATGTGACAGAGGCGCTGGTAGAGTACAGCAGCAAGGCGCCGTATCCGCTTTCGGAAAAACCAAAGGTGCGCGAGGAAGATGTCCGGGCGGCGGCAGAACTTCTGAATCAGGCGGAGCGGCCGGTCCTTTATATAGGACACGGCGCGGTGCTTTCCTCCGCGCAGGATGAAATCCGTCTTCTGATGGAAAAAGCGGATGTCCCGGCGGCGTTTACACTGATGGCGACAGGCACCGTTCGATACGACGATCCGCATAATCTGGGAATGGTCGGAATGCATGGTTCCGTTACGGCTAATAAGGCAGTGGATCGCGCAGACCTCGTAATCGCGTTAGGCGGACGTTTCAGCGACCGGGTCGCGCTGAGCCCGAGCAAGTGGGCCGCAAAAGCGAAAATCGTGCAAGTGGATATCGACCGGAGCGAGATGAATAAGAATGTTGCCGTCGATCGAACCTGCGCGGCGGACGTCAAAGAATTCCTGGAAGCCTTGCTTCCTTATGTAGAAGAAAAGAAACATGAGGAATGGAGAGAACGGATTGAGAAGTGGAAGAAGAGAGAGCGGCCGATGAGCAATGTCCCGAAGGCGCCGCTTCACCCGCATGAAATCATGGAAATCATTTCCGACAATACCGGGGATGACGATATCGCCGTAACCGATGTAGGACAGCATCCGATGTGGGCGGCGCAGTTCATCAAGCATCGGAAAGTCAATAAATTCATTACGAGCGGAGGGCTTGGAACAATGGGATTCGGGTACGGTGCGGCAATCGGAGCGAAGCTCGGATGTCCGGAGGCCACGGTTGTCCATATCACCGGCGACGGGTCGTTTCATATGAATATGACGGAGGTCTGCACCGCGGTCAGCCAGGAACTGCCGATTATTACGGTCATTCTCAACAATCGCGTGCTGGGAATGGTGTATCAGTGGCAGTCTCTCTTCTATGGCGAGCGTTATTCGGCAACAAAGGCTTACCGAAAAACGGACTTTGTCAAAGTGGCAGAAGGCTTTGGCGCAAAGGGATTTCGGGCAGAAACGCCGGAAGCCTTCCGAGAGGCTTTTCTTGCGGCGAAAAAAGAAAAAGGTCCGGTCTGGATTGAGTGCGTGATCGATGAGGGCGAGCGGGTTCTCCCGATGATCCCGGGCGGCAGAACGGTGGAAGAGATCATTACAGGTTAGAGGGGAAGGTAGAACGATGTATAAAGAATTGAAGAAAAAAATCGTCAGTGTACTCGTGATGAATCAGGCGAATGTGCTGGCCAGAGTCGTGAGCTTGTTCGGCCGGCGCGGGTTTAATATCGATTCGCTGAGCGTGTCCGCGACAAACGATCCGTCGCTTTCCCGCATTACGATTGTGTTCAGCGCAACCGAACGCGCGCTGCAGCAGATCATTACCCAGACAGAAAAGCTGGAGGTCGTAAAGAGCATTTTCTTGCTGAATCGAGAAAACAGCATTTATCGGGAGCTGCTCTTAATGAAAGTCAACGCATCAAGCGCGGAGCGGACGGCCATTAAGGAAATCGTCGATATCTATCGCGGCAAGATTGTGGATTTGTCCAAAGACAGCCTGATTGTGGAATTGACCGGAACTCCGGAGAAAATCAACGGTTTTATGGAGGTTATGGCGGACTACGATATCGCGGAAGTCTGCAGGACGGGTGTTACGGCTATCGAAAGCAACGCGGTGGAGATGAATCTCGGAAGTGAATAAGCAGAAAACGAATAAAACAAAAAGTAGAAAATAAATCCATATTAAATTCGGAACAGAAAAAGAAAGGCAGGAAAGAACAATGATAAAAAAATACTACGATCAGGATTGTAATTTGGGACTTTTGGACGGAAAAACCGTTGCAGTCATCGGCTTTGGAAGTCAGGGCCATGCGCATGCGATGAATCTCCATGAAAGCGGCGTTCATGTTGTGGTTGGACTCAGATCCGGCTCGCAGCACGAAGAAAAGGCAAAAGCGGCAGGACTGGAAGTCATGGGGATTGAAGAGGCCGCGGAGGCCGGCGATCTTGTCATGATGCTGACGCCGGACGAGCTTCAGTCAAAGATTTACCGCGAGCAGGTCGAAAGTCATATGAAAGAAGGCAATGTCCTTTTATTTGCCCACGGATTCAATATTCATTATCATCAGATCGTGCCGCAGAAGGACATTGATGTCATCATGGTAGCGCCGAAAGGCCCGGGTCATACCGTAAGATCGCAGTATACAGAGGGCAAGGGAGTACCGTCCCTGATTGCTGTTTATCAGGATGCCAGCGGCAAGGCCAGAGAGTACGCGCTGGCGTATGCGTCCGGAATCGGAGCCGGAAGAGCCGGAATTCTTGAGACAAGCTTCAAGGAGGAAACGGAAACGGATCTGTTCGGAGAACAGGCCGTTCTCTGCGGCGGCGTAACGGAGCTGATGAAAGCCGGGTTCGATACACTGGTTGAAGCCGGATACGAGCCGGAGATGGCTTATTTTGAATGTATCCATGAAATGAAGCTGATTGTGGACCTGATCAATGAGGGCGGCTTTGACAAGATGCGTTATTCCATCTCCAATACGGCGGAATATGGGGATTACAGAAGCGGAAAGAGAATTGTCACCGAGGATACAAGAAAAGAGATGAAGAAGATCCTTTCGGAAATTCAGGACGGCACCTTTGCCAGTGAATTCATCCAGGAATTCAATGCCGGCGGAAAAGCGCGCTTCCTTGCGACACGGGCAAAGGAAGCCGCGCATCCGCTCTGTACGGTCGGTGCGGAACTTCGGAAGATGATGAGCTGGCTGAAAAAATAGAGGAAATGACAATGGCGGCAATGGAAAAAAAGAGTGATCATGTAACGAAAGGCGTGGAAAGAGCTCCGATGAGGAGTCTCTTCTATGCCATGGGATATACAAAGGAAGAGTTAGAGCGGCCGCTGATCGCAGTTGTGTCGGCGCACAGTGAAATCGTGCCGGGACATATTCACCTGGATCGGATTACCGAAGCCGTGAAGGCCGGCGTGCGGATGGCGGGCGGAACTCCGATCATGGTACCGGCGATCGGAGTCTGTGACGGTATTGCGATGGGGCATATCGGGATGAAGTACTCGCTTCCGAGCAGGGAGCTGATCGCGGATAGCGTTGAAACAATGGCGGAGGCGCATCAGTTCGACGGATTGGTATTGGTGCCGAACTGTGATAAGATCGTGCCGGGGATGGTGATGGGAGCCCTCCGCGTCAATCTGCCGACAGTCGTGTGTTCCGGCGGGCCGATGATGAGCGGGCTGGTGAACGGCTGTGAAACATCGCTTTCCAAGATGTTTGAGGCGGTCGGCGCGAGAAAGGCCGGATTGATCGATGATGAAGAACTGCTGGAATACGAGCAGAATGTCTGTCCGGGATGCGGCTCGTGCTCGGGGATGTATACAGCAAACAGCATGAACTGCCTCTGTGAGGCGATCGGAATCGCGCTTCCGGGAAACGGGACCGTACCGGCGACCGCAAGCAAGAGGATCATGCTCGCGAAGCACGCGGGGATGGCGGTCATGGAGCTGGTGCGGGAGAATATCCGGATTCGGGATATTATCGGTGAAAAGTCGATCCGAAACGCGCTTGCCTGTGATATGGCGCTTGGATGCTCCTCGAACAGTGTACTGCATCTTCTGGCCATCGCCCATGAGGCGGGGGTGCCTCTGGACTTGAAGCTTTTTAATGAAATGAGTGAAAAGACGCCGAATCTCTGTCATTTGGCACCGGCCGGTGAGACCCATATGCACGATTTGGACCGTGCCGGCGGCGTGCAGGCTGTTCTTGCCGAACTGAACCGGAGACAGTTGATCGATGTTTCATTGAAGACGGCAAACGGAAGGACTGTCGGAGAGAATATAGCGGGACTTGAGAGCAAGGACACAAAAGCGATCCGTCATTCAGAGGAACCGTACGATGAAACCGGCGGTCTTGCCATTCTTTTCGGCAACATTGCAAAAGACGGCTGCGTTGTGAAGCGAAGCGCGGTAGCGCCGGAGATGCTTTATCACCGTGGCCCGGCGAGAGTTTTTGATGGGGAAGAGGCGGCCATTGCGGCGATCTTCGGCGGAGAAATTCGCGATGGAGATGTCGTGGTCATCCGATATGAAGGGCCGAAAGGCGGCCCGGGAATGCGGGAGATGCTGAATCCGACCAGTGCGCTTGCGGGAATGAAGCTCGATAAGACCGTTGCGCTGATTACAGACGGACGCTTCAGCGGAGCGAGCCGAGGCGCTTCCATCGGGCATGTGTGTCCCGAGGCTATATCGGGAGGAGAAATTGGGCTTTTGCAGGATGGCGATCCGATCGTGATTGATATTCCCC
>CAKQWL010000064.1 GCA_934278965.1 uncultured Clostridia bacterium
CTGTGGAACAGGCCGTGAACGCTTTTCTCGATGCGGGATACCGGACACCGGACATTGCGGGCAGCGACGGTCCGGAAAAAAGCTCGGATTACCAAATTGTCGGCACACGTGAGACCGGACGCAGAATTGCCGAATTTCTGTAACGACAAAGCGGCAGCTTTTCTTTCTTTTCCTTGCGGAAGGCCTCGTTTTATGATATCATAAAGAAAAAATTTTCAAGGAGGAATTTAAAAACCATGAAAAATAAAGTGCTCGATATTATGAGAGAAGCGGGCAAGCCGCTTTCCGCCGGGGATGTCGCAAAGCTCTCCGGAATGGACAAAGCCGATGTGGACAAAGCGTTCAAAGAGCTGAAAGCAGAGGGAGCGATTACCTCACCCGTTCGCTGCAAATGGGAACCGGCAAAATAAGAAACCGAACGCAGAAACAGCGCGAGCCTTTTTACAAAGTGCTGCGCGCTGTTTTTTTTCGTCCTTTTTCAGTTTTTTCGTCATATATCGCCTATTTGTGATGAACGCTGCGACAGCAAAATCAATGGTTCGACAGCATTCGTCATGCTATTTCTTTTCGGTCCGGACAAAGTGAATCGGCAGCCCCTGCGCGCGAAACTTGTCCTCATATTCTGTCGTCACCATGGAAGCCTCCCGCATCTTTTCGGCCGCCTCTCCCGGATTCTCGGAAAGGGTACTTTCCGCATGCAGATCGTTTGACATTGCCGTAATCGTAAGTCCGCACGCCTCAATCTCCGCAAGCGTAAAATCAAAGAGCGCATCGTTATCGGTCTTCACCTCAATAAATCCGCTCGGACAAAGTGCTTTTTCATAACTCTGAAGTCTTTCTCTATAAGTCAGCCGGCGTTTCAAGTGTCGATCCTTCGGCCATGGATCACTGAAATTAAGATAGATCCCGGCAAGCTCTCCCTCTGCAAACATTTCGCCCAAATCATGAACGAATTCACAGACAATACGAAGCCGACGCTGGCCGCACCTTTTCTCTGCCTCTTCCGCCTTCTCCATGGCACGCAGTGCAACCGAGATCTGCCCCTCCACAGCGACATAATTGCGCTCCGGATGAAGGAGCGTCTGCTGCAGCGCGAACTGTCCTTTTCCGCATCCGATTTCCAAATAAATCGGTCCGTCATTTTCAAACAAGGTATTCCACCTTCCGACCCAAGCGGTCGGCTCATCAACACGGTAAGCCTCCAGTGCTTCTACCTTTTCTTCCAGATTTTTGGCTCTTCTCTGTCTCATATTCTCTCTTTTATAAATTTCTTTTCTCTTGACAATGTCGAATACCGTTCTGTTTCCACCCTGCTTACTCGATCACTCTATCACAATGACGATCGTTTTGCCGTGCTCATACCAATCATAAAGGAACTTTGCATGACTTGTATATGTTCGGACGCATTTATGCGACAGCGGTACAGTCCCGAGTGAATCGGAAGATTCCCGAAAGCCCGGATCCACCCGGCTCCCATCTTCCGCATAACGGTACGCAGAAGGGACTCCATGGATATAAGCCCCTGCCGTAAAACGAACGGCGTACGGCGCGTATCCTTCAATGGTATTGGTCCCATCTTTCAAATAATAAAATCGCGGCTTTTTTTCGACCGCAAAATAATATCCCAGCGGAGTAGGTTGGTGGTATTTTCCCGTTTTTCCGGTCGTCGCAAGACTGTAGGATACCACTTGCCACTTCGGCAAATCCAGTGCAAGGTCGGTTGAATCCGGCGCAGCAGCCGGCTCTTTTGTCCTTTCAAATGCGGCCATATTCTGATTTGTACGGTCGATCACCACGACCTTATCCAGCGTTTCCAAGGGATCATCCGACGCCATATACCGCTGCGGCACAAAATATGAAGAATCGCCGCTTTCTCCTACCGGTACGACCTCCGCAAACTCCGAATCCTCCCAAAGAACCGAAACGAGCGTCCCGTCCGGTAAATACCGAAAGGCGCTCTCCTCCGTCCGTTCATCATAAGCGGGAACACTGGCACCTCTTGAAATGCCGAACGCATCTTTTCCGCCCGGAAGCTTCGGTGCCATACCATTTCGATTTTTGTAATTATCCACATAAAAGACCGTCCCGACTTCCAGCGCCTGCTCAACCGGCAGGATCGATTCCGCCATTCGGTCAAAGGAAAACATCCTCGTACCGTTTTTAGTTTCGTAAGCTTCCGGCGTCTCGATCAAATGCTCGGTATATTTCAGTGCAAAACCGTAAAGCGGCGCCGGCTCATTTTCCGCATCCCCGGAAACGGCCGCGTCCTTCTGCCCCGGATCACCGGTTTCCTCATTGCCGCCGCTCCCCTGCGGCAGCAAAATCAAAAATGCTGTAATCAATACGCACAAAAGGAGCGCAATGATCATCAGGATTTTGTTTCTCATTAAAAGATCCCTTTATACTTTTTTAAACATCGCATCAGCGGATAGCCCAATCCATAGCACGAAAGCATCTCGCCGGCAGCCACCCAAAGCATGGAAAAAGGCAGGCTGACGGGCACTTCATAAACATAATACAGCATCGCACCGACAAGAACCCCGTTCGCAATCACCGGAGGAAGAGGCACCAGCATCGGCCTCCTGCGAAGCAAATAGGATCCCGCTGCCGCAAGAAGCGACGCCAAGCTTCCGAAAACCAGATCCGGAAGTCCGTAGGGACTGAGCAAATTGGCGACGAGACATCCGACAAAAAGTCCCGGTACAGCCGCTGGCGTAAAAAACGGAAGCACCGTCAAGGCCTCTGAAATTCGTACCTGCATCATTCCGTAACTGATCGGAGCAAGCACCGTCGTCAGCACCGCATACACCGCCGCAATGACGGCCGCTTCAATCAGCCGTTTCGTCGTCATAAGAAATACCTCTCTCCAATCATTATTCCAAGAAACAGCAGCAGTAATACTGTCATTCCGAAATCTTTTTTACCCAGCTTCATCGCGTTCATCCGCGTTCTATTCTCTCCTCCGTGATAGCATCTCGCTTCCATGGCCATTGCTAAATCCTGTGCGATCCGAAACGCCGAAATAAACAGCGGCACCAGAATCGGAATCAAGCTCTTCGCACGGTGAAAAATATTTCCGGTCTCAAAATCGGCGCCCCGCGCCTGCTGCGCCTTCATGATCTTATCCGTCTCTTCCAACAGCGTCGGAATAAAACGAAGCGCAATCGTCATCATCATCGCCAGTTCATGCGCCGGTACCCCGATCGCCTTGAGCGGACGCATCAAGCTTTCCAAACCGTCGGTCAAACTGATCGGTTTGGTCGTCAGGGTCAAAAGCGACGATCCCATGATCAGAAGAATCAGCCGTACCGCCATAAATACCGCCGTCCGAAGCCCGTTATCCGTAATCCGCAGCTTCCAGATCGTCACCAGTACTTCCCCTGTACCCATAAACAAATTCAAAACAAAGGTAAAGAGGATAATGAAAAAGATCGGCTTCAGCCCCCGCAGGATGAAAGAAATCGGCACTCTGCTGACCGCGATGGCAATCAGGACGGCCAGAGCCGCAGTCACCATCCCCACAAAGCTGTCCGCAATAAAAAGCGCCACGATATAGGCAATCGTCACGATAATCTTCACCCGGGGATCCAACTGATGAACCGATGAATCACCGGGATAATACTGCCCTAATGTAATATCCCTTATCATCCCTCTTTATCTCCTAAGAATCTGTAAATCTCCTCGCACGCACTTTCCGCATCAAAAATTTCAGATGAGAAGGCCGCGTTTTTCGCGTGCAGCCGATGCATGAGTTC
>CAKQWL010000065.1 GCA_934278965.1 uncultured Clostridia bacterium
CGTAAAACCTTTACGGTCTCTGCCATGATGATCGGTCCGATGCCGTCGCCCGAAGCGAGGCCGATGACAATCTTGTCGAGCTCGGAAAAATTCGTGAAGCCGCCGCCGTCTTTCAGGCGTTCTGCACGGAGCAGCTGCTCGTGAATCAACTGCTCAAAATCCCGGAGATAGTCTTTTTTAATAGAATCTGTCATAACTGTTATATTCCTTATATTCTTTTTATTTTGTCTGCTTAAGATAATTGATTTTGCCGCCGGCAAGAATCATCTGGGTCTCCAACTCCGAAAACCCGCCTTTCACACGGAAGCTCTTGCCGGAGGTGCGGTTTTGCACAATAATGGTGTCCTCTGCCGCCTGAACCTTTGCATCCTCAATGACAAGCGTATCGCCGAGAGAGAGGCTGTCATAATCCGCGGCATTCTCAAAGACAAGCGGCATAATTCCACTGTTGATGAGGTTGGAGCGGTGAATTCGCGCAAAGGACTTAGCGATGACGAATTTTACGCCCAGGTAAAGCGGAGCGAGCGCCGCATGCTCTCGGCTTGAGCCCTGTCCGTAGTTTTCGCCGCCGATGATGGCGCAGCCGCTGGCTTTCTTGCATCGCTCGGCAAATTCCGGATCGATTTTTTCGAAGCAGTAATTCGCAAGATGCGGTACATTCGAGCGATATGGAAGCAGTCTGGAATCCGACGGCATGATATCGTCCGTTGTGATGTTGTTGCCCGCAACGAGAGTGATTTCCGCTTCAACGGTATCGGAAAGAGCCGTGTTGCGCGGGAATGGCTTGATGTTCGGTCCCATTTCAACAGGGATGCAATTCTTGCAGGAAGAAGCATCGCAAATGAAGAAGCTGTCGACAGCGTCCGCTGCTTCCAGGTGAATCTCCGGAAGGGAAATTCCCGTTGTGCTTCCGTCTGTTAGGACGCCGCGGAGTGCCGAGATTGCGGCGGTTTCCGGACTGACAAGGTAAACCGATGCGTCGTTGGTGCCGGAGCGGCCTTTGAAGTTCCGGTTAAAAGTACGGAGCGATATGGCACCGGACTTCGGAGACTGTCCCATTCCGATGCACGGTCCGCAGGCGTTTTCGATAACGCGTGCGCCGGCGCGGATCATATCGGCCAAAGCGCCGTTTTCGGCAAGCTTGGCAAGAATACGGCTGGAACCCGGACTGATGACGAGGGAAACCTCCGGATGAACCTTGTGCCCTTTCAGGATTGCGGCAACTTTCATTAAATCCGTATAAGAAGAGTTCGTGCAGCTTCCGATTGCAACCTGATCGATCTTAATCTCGCCGATTTCCTGAACCGACGCAACATTATCCGGACTGTGCGGCATTGCGGCGAGCGGCTTTAATTCGGAAAGATTGATTTCGAGAAGTGCATCGTATACAGCGTCTTGGTCCGCCGCGAGCGGAACAAAGTCTTTTTCGCGCCCCTGGAGACGGAGGTACTCTTTTGTGTTCTCGTCACTTGGGAAGACAGAGGTGGTTGCGCCGAGTTCCGCGCCCATGTTGGTAATGGTCGCGCGGTCGGTAACGGAAAGTGTGGAGACGCCTTCCCCGAAATATTCGACAATATATCCGACGCCGCCCTTTACGCTCAGCTGTTTCAGCACTTCCAGGATAACATCTTTGGCAGAAGTCCACATCGGGAGCTGTCCCTTTAGATGAACACCGAATACTTTCGGTACGCTGAGGGAGTAAGTGCCTTTGGCCATCGCAACGGCAACATCCAGTCCGCCGGCGCCGATTGCAATCATGCCAAGGCCGCCTCCGGTCGGAGTGTGGCTGTCGGAACCCAGGAGGGTTTTGCCCGGAATCCCGTAGTTTTCGAGATGAAGCTGGTGGCAGATCCCGTTGCCCGGTTTGCTGAAGACAATTCCGTGCCGCTTGGCCACGCTTTCGATAAAGGCATGGTCGTCCGCGTTTTCAAATCCCGTCTGAAGTGTGTTGTGGTCGATGTAAGCGACCGAAAGCTCGGTCTTGACCGCATCGACTTCCATGGCCTCAAGCTGCAGGTAAACCATCGTGCCGGTAGAATCCTGCGTTAAGGTCTGGTCGATTTTAATAGTAATCTCGTTTCCGGGCTCCAACCGGCCGGAAACAAGGTGATTCTCTAATATTTTGTACGCTAATGTCTTGCCCATAGAGTTCTCCTTTACTAACAAATTGAATACTTGTATACAATTATAGACCCTTCCGAGAGGCAAGTCAAGACAGGAGGCAGGAAAACTCTAAAATCATTCGCGGACGGGCTGCTGGAGCGTCCGCGGGGCTGCGTTCAGATATGGGGCACAGCAGGGCGCGCACGCGGTAGGGAATCCGCAGGCTGCGCGGCAAGGGATGCGTTTTTCGAATGAAGTGGACCCGTGGTGGGTCCGATAAAATATGGATAAATAATGAAAGAGAGCGCTTTTCAGCGCCCCTTGAATCCTCAAATTATCTTTTTTGTTTTCGGATACTTTTTTTGCGGCGTTGGGCGGATTTTGACCGCATTATTTTATCTTTTTTCGGTTATTTCCGAAAAAAGGTTCATTTTGTCGCGCCTTTTGCTGTCTCTCCCTTTGTTGTCCTTCCTTCTACCTGTTTTGCTCGGAATTCCCGGCAGTACTGCGTGATCCGGCAGCTTTCGCAGTCCGGTTTGCGCGCGGTGCAGCAGTAGCGCCCGAGAAACAGGAGCGAGTGATGGGCTTCAGACCAGCGGTTTTCCGGCAACAGGGCCATCAATGCGTTTTCGGTCGTGAGAACATCCTTGTCCGGGGCAAGCCCGATCCGAGAAGCAACGCGGAATACATGAGTGTCCACAGCGATTCGCTGGTGACCGAATCCGACGGACAGGACGACATTGGCGGTTTTCCGGCCGACACCGGGAAGCGCTGTCAGTTGATCGTAATCATCCGGAACATTTCCGCCGTATTG
>CAKQWL010000066.1 GCA_934278965.1 uncultured Clostridia bacterium
AGCAGTCCGCTGTTCTCTGTTCCAGTGTGTCTCCGTACTGACAACGACCGGATACTGCACGACCGATTTTGATCTTTGGCCTTCTTTCCCGAAGACAGTTCTGTTTCTCCTGATGTTTGTCGGCGGGTGCAGTTCTTCCACCGGAGGCGGCATCAAGGTCATCCGCATTCTCGTTCTTTTCAAGCTGATTCGGCGCGGTGTCCTTGTGCGTCTTCATCCGAATGCCATTACCAAGATCAAACTGAAGGATAAGGTTCTTTCCATCGATACGGTACAGTCTATTGCCGGTTTCTTTTTCCTTTACCTGCTTCTCCTTGCGGCAGCGGCTCTTTTGATTGCCGCGGGTGGGCATGATATGGCGACCGCTGTAACGGCGGCGGCATCTTCCATCGGCAACATCGGGCCCGGCTTCAACGAAGTGGGTCCTGTGATGAACTACGGATTTTTCTCCCCTGCAATCAAGATCATGCTTTCCTTTGTGATGATTGCGGGAAGACTTGAAATTTACACGCTTTTAATGCTGCTCTCACCGCGTTTCTGGAATCCGAACCGCTAAGAGAAAAGGAGAGTTTACGATGAAATTTATCCTTAATATTCGATTGATTATGCATATTTACGGAATTATCGCACTCTGCATCGGAGCAGCGATGATTCCTGCAATCGCCACGGCTTTTATTTACAAAGAGACCGCCGCCGGGTACGCTTTCCTTACCACCTGCCTGGTCCTCTTCATCGCCGGACTTTTTTGTACCTTTTTTATAAAACCAAAAAAGCACACGATGAAGACCCGTGACGGATTTTTTATCGTCGGCTTCGGGTGGCTTCTTGCCGCGCTGATCGGATGCATTCCGTATCTCGCAAGCGGATACACGGACTCTTTTTGCTCCGCTTTTTTCGAGTCCGCTGCCGGGTTTACGACGACCGGTGCTACGGTTTTTGATCTGGAATCCACACCGCATGCCTTTCTGATGTGGAAAGCTGTAAGCCACTGGATCGGCGGCATGGGAATTATCGTATTCACCGTCTCTCTTCTCCCGACACTCGGCGCAGGAGGATACAAGATTTTTAAGGCAGAGGTGCCGGTTTTAACAACGGATCGAATTGTCAGCCGTATCTCGGACTCGGCCCGGATTCTTTATTCGATTTACATCGGTTTTACCATACTGCAGTTTCTGCTTTTATCGCTGAGCAGCAGTATGAATATTTTTGATGCCATTATCTGCACGCTCGGCTGCATGAGCACCTCCGGTCTTTCTTCCCACGCTGCCGGAATCGCTTTCTTCAACAGCGTTTATGTGGAGATCGTGGTCTCTGTTTTCACCATTTTGGCCTCTGTCAATTTCTCCATGTATATCATGGCCGCAAAAGGCAATTTAAAAGAAATTCGTAAGAACACGGAGCTTCGCACTTTTCTTGCGATTCTTTTGATCAGCACTGTCCTCACTGCGCTTTCACTCTATCGTTCCGGTACCTTTCCGACGATTTCGCAGTCTCTTCGGAATGCGTTTTTCCAGGTTACATCGTTTTCCTCCACAACCGGGTATTCTGCGGCAAGTTATTCCGACTGGCCGGCATTCTGTCTGCTCCTTTTCTTCCTTTTGATGCTGATCGGCGGCTGTTCCGGATCTACCTGCGGCTCTCTCAAAATCATTCGACCGATCGTCCTGTTCAAACTCGTTATTCGCTCTATCTACCGGCGAATTCATCCACGGGCAGTTGTTGCTGTCAAGGTCGGTTCGCAGCCGATTTCGGCCGATGTTGCCTCTCAGATTACCTCTTTTATCTTGGCATTCCTGGCGATTCTTTTATCGGGAACACTGCTCATCTCGCTGCAGGGATTTGATTTTGTGACGAACATCAGCACCAGCCTTTCGATGTTGTCGAACACCGGTCTTGCATTCGGTCAAGCCGGAATCGGCGGAGATTTCTCGCCATTTGCCGATCCGATCCGTCTCGTTCTTGCCATTTTAATGATTATCGGAAGGCTGGAGATTTTCACATTCCTGATCCTCCTTACGCCATCATTCTGGCATCCGGATAAGGCGGTTGATTAAAAAGTTGTTTATGAGTTTATCGAAGAAACATACATAAAGCCCCATCCAAAAAGGCAGACTACCCTCAACGGGCGGTCTGCTTTTTTGCGTCTGCCTCCTCAAAATATCCATTCCGGACTCCGCAGCAGGCGCAGAGCCGGAATCCCAAAAGAGAAAGAGGGTCATTTTATGAATGTAAAAGAACTAATGTCCACCGGGATCTGCTGTGTCCGTCCGGAAGCCTCCATCTATGAGATTGCAAGACAGATGCGGAAGCTGGATGTCGGCGCCATCCCGGTCTGTAATGATAATGGGGAAATCCTCGGGATCGTCACCGATCGTGACATCGTACTGCGCTGCATCGCGTCCGATCCGCCCCAGTACACAGCCGCCGGAATTATGTCCGGAAACATCGTCTCCGTGCCGGAGGATATGAACGTACATGATGCCGCCCTGCTTCTTTCCCGCAGCCGAATTCGAAGGCTTCCCGTCACTGCCGGCGGGCGTCTTGTCGGCATGCTTACCACAGCGGACATTGCGCGCCGCCCAATCATGATCGACGAAGCAGGTGATATTCTGCACGCCGTATCCAAGCCATTTTCCGAAGCGGTACCCGAAAGTCGGAAGCAGCCAAAATAAATGAAAAAGAGAGCCTCGGGCCATTGTTTTGGCGAGCCCGGTACTCTCTTTTTATTTGCCTCTTCTGCTTACCGTATGCTTATTTTATCTTCTTCACAGTCGGATGAACAGTACCGATATCTTTTCGATAATGCATTCCTTCAAACGAAATCCTTGCCGCATTTTCAAATGCCCGCTTTCGCGCTTCCTCGTGCGTATTGCCGACAGCCGTAACGCCAAGCACTCTCCCGCCGTCCGTCACCACCGTGCCGTCTGCCGCAAGCTTCGTTCCGGCGTGGAAGACTACCACATCCGGATCTACCGATTCCAACCCGTGGATCGGCTTTCCTTTTTCATAACTTCCCGGATATCCGCCGGATGCCAGTGCGACGCAGACCGCCTTTTCCGGCTTCCATTGGATTGAAATTTCAGAGAGGCGGTTATCAATCACCGCGTCAAAAATTTCCGCAAGATCACTTTCCAGGCGCATCAATACCGACTGCGTCTCCGGATCTCCAAAGCGATTATTGAATTCAATGACCTTCGGTCCGTCCTCCGACAGCATCAGTCCGACAAATAAAACACCTTTGAAGTCTAAGCCGTCCTGCTGAAATCCTTTCAGCGTCGGCAGCAGAATTTCATCCATAATGCGGCGCTCAAGCTCCGGTGTAAAGACAAGGCTCGGCGAATATGAGCCCATCCCGCCGGTATTCGGTCCTTGATCCCCGTCAAAAATCCGTTTATAATCCTGCGCCGATTCCATCGGAACAATCGTATGCTCATCTACAAAGCAAAGCATCGATGCCTCTACTCCGGTCAAATACTCTTCCACAACGACCTTATCGCCCGCTTCGCCAAAAATGCGTGTTCCCATCATCTCTTCTGCCGCACTTCGTGCCTGCTCCTCGTTTTCCGCGAGGACAACGCCTTTTCCGGCGGCGAGGCCGTCTGCCTTCAGCACCATCGGATACCCGTACAACCCCAGCGACGAGAGCAGCTGTTCTTTCTCTGTAAACTCGCGATATCCCGCGGTCGGAATCCCATGCCGAGCCAGAAAGTCCTTGGTAAAAGATTTGCTTGCCTCAAGCTGCGCACACTTTTGATTCGGTCCGAACACACGGATGCCCTTGCCGTTCAGCACATCCGTAATCCCCATCGCAAGCGGCACCTCCGGCCCGATCACGGCCATATCCACACTATGGGAAACGGCAAAGTCCGCAATCCCATCCAGATCTTCCGCTTGAATATCCACACATTCTGCGACATTGCGAATGCCTGCATTCCCGGGCGCGCAATAGAGTTTTTCAACCTTGCTGCTCTGCGCAAGTTTCCAGCAAATCGCATGCTCGCGGCCGCCGCCGCCGACTACTAAAATCTTCATAATTCCCTCCGGATTTTTCCTTATCAGTCCTATCAGTGATGGAACAATCTCATTCCCGTAAATACCATGACCATATCATGGGCGTCACAGGCTTCAATGACCAAATCGTCGCGAATAGATCCTCCCGGCTGCGCAACATAGCTCACACCGCTCTTTCCGGCCCGCTCAATATTATCCCCGAACGGGAAAAAAGCGTCACTGGCCACGGAAACCCCGTGAATCCCGGCAAGATATGCTTTCTTTTCGGATTCCGTAAACGGCTCCGGTCTTTCTGAAAAATACTTCTGCCATTTTCCGTCCCCGAGAACATCTTCCGCATCCTGCGAAAGATAAATATCGATCGTATTGTCCCGATCCGCACGCCCTACGCTGTCCAAAAACGGCAGCGAAAGTACCTTCTCGTGCTGGCGCAAATGCCATAAATCCGCTTTGTTCCCGGCAAGACGCGTGCAGTGAATCCTGGACTGCTGACCCGCTCCGACACCGATTGCCTGTCCGTCTTTTGCGAAGCACACCGAATTGGATTGAGTATATTTCAAGGTGATCAGCGCAATCAGAAGATCTCTTCTTGCCTCTTCCGGCAACTCTTTCTTTCGGGTAACGATCTCCGAGAGAAGCTCCGGCCCGATGTGAAAGTCATTTCTTCCCTGCTCAAAAGTGATCCCGTACACCTGCTTTTTTTCCTGCTTTTCCGGTATATAATCCGGATCAATTTCGATAATATTATAATTTCCGTTCTTCTTACTCTTCAAAAGAGCGAGTGCTTCTTCACTGTACCCCGGCGCGATAATCCCGTCGGAAACCTCGCGTTTAATTATCCGAGCAGTCGTCTCGTCACATACATCCGAAAGGGCGATAAAATCCCCGAAAGATGACATTCTGTCTGTTCCCCGCGCCCTGGCATATGCACAGGCAAGCGGAGATTCATCCAATCCTTCAATATCTTCTACAAAGCACGCCTTTTTTAATTCTTCCGAAAGAGGAAGCCCAACGGCAGCGGATGTCGGACTGACATGCTTGAAGGATGCCGCGGCAGGCATCCCTGTTGCCTCCCGGACCTCCTTGACCAGCTGCCAGCTGTTGAATGCGTCCAAAAAATTGATATACCCCGGTCTGCCGCAGAGAATGCGGATCGGAAGCTCGCTCCCGTCTTCCATATAGATCCGGGCCGGCTTTTGATTTGGATTGCAGCCGTACTTCAACTCAAATTCCTTCATGATTTTTTCTTCTCCTCTTCAACGCTTTTTCAACGCTTTCTGCGCCTTCCCTTCGCAGCCGGCCTCTACCGCGCTGCTTGCTGATGTTTATTGATCAGACGGCTTTCCGTACTGCCGTCCGCAAGGTCGATAAAACGAACATAGAGCGAAACCTTATTTTCCACATCCAAAGAGTTCCAAATCTCTGATGTAAAGCTGTCGATCTCATCAGAAATTGCTACGCGCTCCGGCTCTCCCCAAAATGTCGGGATCGGGCTGCCGTCACACTGATAGGTGTGCAGATAATGGCCAAGCCCAGGAACAGGTGTATAAGAGAAAGTATACCGACTGCATACCCTTCCGTCCGGCGTTCCGCTTTTCAAAATGTTCATCTTGTAGCTGAAATCCCCCTCGTTAAAAGTGAGGAGTCCGCTGATTCTCGGTGTCAGATTCGGCATATCCGGT
>CAKQWL010000067.1 GCA_934278965.1 uncultured Clostridia bacterium
GGGAAAGCGGCAGACTTCCTTTGCGAAGATCGAAGTGACGCCGGAGATTGAAGATGATATCAGCATCGAACTGGATGCGGAGGATCTCCGGATCGATACCTACCGAAGCAGCGGCGCGGGCGGCCAGCATGTCAATAAGACGGATTCGGCCATCCGGATCACCCATTTGCCGACGGGGATTGTCGTAACCTGCCAGAATGAAAGAAGTCAGCATCAGAATCGGGATATGGCTATGAAAATCCTGAAATCCAAGCTGATGGAGCTGGCGGAAAAAGAACATCAAGAAAATCTCAAAGAGCTGAAAGGCGATTTTGCGCAGAATACCTGGGGCAGCCAGATCCGCTCTTATGTATTCCAGCCGTATACGATGGTCAAAGATCACCGGACCGGCGCGGAAATGGGAAATGTACAGGCCGTGATGGACGGCGATATTGATTATTTTATCAACGAAAAGCTCAAAATGAAGGATCCGGCGTAGAAAACGCCGGATTCATCCGGATTTGCAGCAGATAGAAAACATAAGGGGAATGGCATGAAAATACAGGAGCAGCTCGCAAAAGAATTTCAAGTAAAGCTTTCGCAGGTTGAAAACACGATCGCGTTGATTGATGAGGGAAATACAATTCCGTTTATCGCCCGGTATCGAAAAGAAGCGACCGGCGGTCTGACGGATGTACAGCTTCGCGACATCGGGGAACGGCTTTCCTATCTTCGCGGTCTGGAGGAGCGGAAAGAAGAAGTAAAGCGTCTGATCGCGGAGCAGGGAAAATTGACCGAGGAACTTCGCGATGAGATTGACAAAGCGGAGGTTTTGCAGCGGGTCGAAGATTTGTACAAACCGTATAAGCAGAAAAAGGCAACCCGGGCTTCCAAGGCACGCGCAAAAGGACTGGAACCGCTGGCGCTTTTGCTTTTGGCCCAGAAAGAGGAGGCCTCTTCGCCGGAAGATGCGGAAAAAGTGCTGACAGCATTGGCAGCACCGTTCATCGGGGAAGATTCAGACGCCGCCAAGGCGGCGAGAGAAGCCGGCACGGAGCCTGTGAAGACTGCGGAGGAGGCGCTGGCAGGAGCCTGCGATATTATTGCAGAGAGGATTTCGGACGATGCGGAGATGACGGCGCTTGTTCGGGAAATGACGCAGACCTCCGGACTGATTGTGACAGAGGCCGCCGATCCGGAAGAAAAAACGGTGTACGATATGTACTATGAGTACAGCGAGGGAATTTCTAAAATTCCGAATCACCGGATTCTTGCAGTCAATCGGGGAGAAAAAGAAAAAAAGCTGAAAGTGAAGGTGATGGCGCCGGTTGACGGGATCCTTTCCGCGATTGCGGGAAACATTGTGACCAACGAGAAAGCGGCGGCGCACGAAGTCCTTTTGGAAACCGTTGCGGACGCTTATAAACGCCTGATCGCGCCGTCTGTGGAGCGGGAAATGCGAAATATGCTGACGGAACGCGCAGAGGCAGAGGCCGTAAAGATTTTCGCAAAGAATACGGAGAAGCTTCTGATGATGCCGCCGGTAGCCGGCGCGCGCATTATTTCGATTGACCCGGGATACCGTACCGGGTGCAAGGTCGCCGTTTTGAATGAGACCGGAAAGCTTCTGGCTTATACGACCATTTATCCGACGGAGCCGAAGAAGGATATTGCCGGTACGGAAAAGGTGCTGGAAAAGCTGATCGAAAAATTCCGGATCAACACGATCGTGATCGGAAACGGAACGGCGAGCAGAGAGACTGAAGAAGTGGTCGCAAATTTTCTCGGAAAGCATTCCTATGATGTGCGGTATACGATTGTTAATGAGGCCGGGGCTTCTGTGTATTCTGCGTCCAAATTGGCAACGGAGGAATATCCGGATCTGGATGTTACCACAAGAGGCGCGATGTCGCTCGGAAGGAGGCTTCAGGATCCGCTTGCGGAGCTGGTCAAGATTTCCCCGAAGAGTATCGGGGTCGGGCAGTATCAGCATGATATCAATCAAACGCTGCTGGATACAGCATTGGCCAATGTGGTGGAGGACTGCGTCAATCGGGTTGGCGTGGATCTGAATACCGCCTCTCCGTCCCTGCTCTCTTATATTGCGGGAATCAACATGGCGATTGCCAAGAATATCGTAGCATACCGGGAGGAGAACGGTGTCTTTACCGATCGGCGGCAGCTGCTGAAAGTGGCGAAGCTGGGGGAGAAGACATACAATCAGTGTGCGGGCTTCCTGCGGATTAAAGGCGGAAAGAACCCGTTTGATGCGACCGCGGTCCATCCGGAATCCTATCAAGCGGCAGAGCAGATGCTGGAAAAGCTCGGGATTGAAAAAGAAGCCATTGCACAAGGCGGGGCGCGCGATATCGAGCAGAGAATCTGCGACATTTATCGGGAAGATAAGAAGAAAGGTGCCGAGAAACCGGGAACGGCCGTACGGGCAAAAGGTCTCGGCGCGCTGGCCGAGATCTCACGCGAGATGAAGCAGAAGGAAAAAGAAGAAAAGGGCATGTCGAAGAGAGAACTTGCTCCCGCGATCCGAAAGATGGCCGGAGAACTCGGGGTCGGTGAAATGACGCTTTCGGATATTGTAGAAGAGATGCGTAAGCCGGCACGCGATCCGAGAGAGGATGCGCCGCCCGTGATTTTCCGAAACGATGTCCGCCGTTTCGAGGACCTGAAAATCGATATGGAGATGACGGGAACGGT
>CAKQWL010000068.1 GCA_934278965.1 uncultured Clostridia bacterium
TGCTATATCTGCAGTATCCGTCTCCGCAGTACTCATTTCCGCAGCATTCGTCTCCGCCGCACCCTTCTTTTTTCCTGCCGCAAAATATGCGGCCGCAACCGCGGCCGCGATCGGAAGGAGCATCACAAAAATGCTGGTATCAAACGGAATAAATCCAAACATTCCGCTGTTATAACCGATCGTCAAAAGGAGAGCGCTGCCGATGGCCACTGCGGAGGCAAACCCGTTTCCAACCATAAAGCTTGCAAACACGCAGCCGAAGAGTGATGGCAAAAGGTATCCGAGTGCGTCTGAGAAAGACTGCGGCAGCGCCGAGAGGACCGCCTCTCCGGCAATAACACCGGCCGCTAAAATAAACAGATTTACATAAACCGACATGGACACGCCGATGGTGGACATCAAAATGCCTTTTTCGGAGCCGGCCTCAACTTCGGCGGCCTTCTGCGCCGCAACACCGGCCGGAATCCGCATATTCGCGATGTTTCCCGAAAGGAAGCAAAGAAGCGTTCCCGGAATTCCGAGAATCGGAAAATAGGAGATCGGATTGCTGATCCACCACGGCAGATTGATGAGAAGCCACGGCACCAGCGCTTTAACGAGATGCGACCATTGCGGCTGGACACCGTAGACAAACCAAAGGACAAAAAACGGTACAAAAAAGAGCAGCAGCGAAATCACCATAATCAAACGGCCGACTCTTGTTATCTGAGGCAAAAATTGTTCCCTATATTCTTTCATTTCGACACCTCCCGTCTACGCTGCAAGGACGCCTGCGCCCATGCCGATAAACATCGCAATCAGAAATCCCCACGCAATCAGCCACTTAATCTGGAATTTCTGCTGAATATACTGGAGAATCAGCATTGCCGCAAATCCGACCAGCATCGCGACTGTCGAAGCATTCCTCGCGAGCAGATACGGCACATCAATGTACGCGTAGCATCCGAGAATCGCCGCCGACGCCAGCATGTTCATCATTTTGGAGTTCCCTCCGCTCTTCGCGCCGAGCTTATTCAACAGCTTTTCAAAAGAGGTACAGAAGATGAGCGGAATTCCGATGTATCCGATGCAGGCTGCCGCCATCAAAAAGACGGCAATCTGGAAAATTTCCGGTGTGATCACGCTCGCCGTCGCCGTGAGTCCGTAAGCATCGGTCGCAAACCCCACGGCCATCAGTTCCTGGGTGATATCCCCGATGACCGAAAGACGCATCCATGCTGTCGGTGCACCGACCATAACAAGCAGTGAGATCATGCTGATCATAATCACTACCGAAGGCCCGATCGACGCAATGGATGAAGTTTTCATCGCATCCTTGATCTGTTCGTTTGTAACGCCGAATTTTTTCGCAACTCGGATGCATTTGACCAAATAATAAGTGGCCAGAATAAGTACAAGAGAAATCGCAACAATCGTCACGATCCATAAAATAGGGCTGTACGCCAAACTTCTTACTTCTTGGGACATAAATACTCCCCCCTTTAGTTCGTTCATTGAATCTTACTGTCCTTGAAGTTTTTTAATTGTACGTGGGCAAGTCCTCAAATATGACAAGTCCTCTATAAAAAGTGAATACTTTAACTATTTTACTAAATTCAAAATGTTTTGTCAATACTTAAATGCGACAAATCCTGTATAAAAAGGCGAACTCCACAGCCGCGGTTCTTTCC
>CAKQWL010000069.1 GCA_934278965.1 uncultured Clostridia bacterium
AAATCTCCGGTGATATTTCCCTGTGAATAAGGGCCGAGGGCCGCCGGAGCACCTGCTGCTGCTACTACTTTTCTCATTTTAAATCCCTCAATATTTTTTATCTTGAGCCCATTTCTGCTGAAATGAATTTTAATCTATCAAAGGCCGAGAATTTTCCGCGCTTCTTTCGGACTTGCAATTTCACGTCCCAAAAGCTCCGCGATTGCCGCGGCCTTTTCTACCAGTTCTCCATTGCTTCTCGCAAGAGCTCCTTTTGGCAGATACATACTGTCCTCAAATCCGACACGAATATGTCCTCCGAGAAGCGCTGCTGCTGCCGCAATATGCCACGCATCCGGACCAAGGCCGGTTGCTGTAAAGGTGGCTCCTGCCGGAAGAGAAGAAGCCATAAAGGCAAGATCCCGAACATTCGCTGCAATCTGCACACCCATGATAAAGTCAAAATGCAGCTGCTGTCCGAAATGACCAGCCGCCTGTCCGCGTTTGATCGTATCAATCATCCCTTTATCAAAGAGCTCCAAATCCGGCTTGATGCCTAGTCTCTTCATCGTATCCGCCGAAGAAAAAATCGTCTCGTCCGTGTTAATATAAGGATATCCGTCCCAGTTACAGGTACCGGACGGAAGCGTCATCACTTCCGGAAGCGGTTTTCCTTTCGGCGCGCTTTCCCGGTTTGGCAGTGCCGCAAGCTCCTCCATCGAATACGCAGCGAAATCCGCAGGTTCTACCAGAATCACATCCGGACACGCGGCCCGGATCGCCGCAGCACATTCCAGAAACCGTTCGCTTCTTTCCGACACAGAGCCATCATCCTCTCTTGCATGAAAATGAATGACCGAAGCTCCCGCATTGTACGCGGATGCGGCTTCGCGCGCAATCTCCGAAACGGTATACGGAATCGCCGGATTGTCCTTTTTCGTTCCGCCCATTCCGCAAATTGCAGCAGTAAGAATCAGTTTTTCCATTTTTCTGTACTCCTTTTCCTTTCTGTCCTTCTGTTTCTCCCTTTACGCCCCTATTTTCTTAAAGATCCCGATGCTCCAATGTCACACTGTACCCCTGCTCCCGAAAATACTCTGAAAAAACATTGGCCATCGTCACCGAGCGGTGATGTCCGCCTGTGCATCCGAACGCAAGATTCAAATGATACTTTCCTTCCCGGATATAGCAGGGGATCATATCCCCGATCAGCTTTGACGCGGTTTCCTTGAACTGCCTGCTGGCTTCCTGCTTCATCACAAATTCCTGTACCTTTTTGTTGTTTCCGGAAAGCGGCTTTAAGGTCGGAATGTAAAACGGATTGGGGATAAAACGCATATCAAAGACCAGATCCGCATCCAGCGGAATCCCGTATTTATAGCCGAAGGACTTGATATTGATCATAAAAGCCCCTTGCTTTCCGCCGTCTTCCAGGACCTTTCGAATTTCTTCCTTTAACCGTACCGGCTTCATGTTCGAAGTATCGATCACAAAATCCGCCATTTTTCGGATCTCCGAAAGAAGCTCCACTTCTCTTCGGATTCCTTCCTCTGTCGATTCTCCTCCAGAAAGCGGATGAGTTCTCCGGGTCTCATTGTATCTCCGGATCAGCACCTTCGGATCCGCCTCCAAAAATAAGATCCTTGACTCAGGGTCCTGCTTCTTCAATTCCGCCAATACCATCCGTGCGTCGCGGAAAAATTCTCCGCCCCGCACATCGATCACAAGAGCTGCTTTTTCAATGGCACGCTTACCGCGGCTTGCCAATTCGATAAAATTTTTAATCAGCGCCGGCGGCATATTATCAATGCAATAATATCCGAGATCCTCCAGGCAATTCACCGCCTGCGATTTTCCCGCTCCGGAAAGACCTGTAATCACTATCAGCTGCATAAAGTGCCTCCCTCTTTGTTACTTTTCGGACTCCTTCGCCGAAATCGGTTCGATGTTGACGATCCGCGCAAGATCAATCCCGGCGTGTACCGCTCTTTCGATCCCTGCCGAAACATCTCCGACGCGGTCCGATGTGTGCGCATCACTCGATACGACAAACCGAACATCATATTTAGCAACCTGCCGAATCTCTTCCAGTGTCAAATGCGTATGCCGCGTATTGATTTCCATCAGCGTTTTCCGATCCGCGCAGGCTTTCGC
>CAKQWL010000070.1 GCA_934278965.1 uncultured Clostridia bacterium
TAAGAAACTTGATCAAACTCCAAAAAACTCACTGTCTCATCTCCCATGCCATATCCCAGAAGCCGAGTTCGTACCGGCTGCAGTTGACAAACAGCTCTGTCAGATAAGCAAGCCTTTCTTCCGGAAGGCCCTCTGCCAGCGCGTCCGTCAGCTCGATCAAGGAATCATTCACCGCGGCATATTCCTCCGACGCGTAACTCCGGATCCACTCTCCGTAAAATGGATGATCTGCCGCGCCTTGAACTTGAATCAGCTTCTGCCCGATCTCTGCGTAGCTCCAGGAGCAGGCCAAGATAACGGCCGTGATCTCCTCAGGGCCGCCAGCGTTTGCCGCCGCGAGCATGTAATGCGTATAAGAGAGATTGTCCAGGGCCGGCTCGACATGGAGCACCTGCTCCTCCGTAATTCCGAGACGCTTCATATAAGAACGGTGGAGTGCCATCTCCCCTCCAAGGATTTCGTGAACATTCCCGGCAAAGACACGCATCAGTTCCGGATCCCTGGCCTTCGCTGCTCCCAGCGCGAAGACCCGCGCATAGTCAAAAAGATAAAGATAATCCTGCAGCATAAAATGCTGGAATTTTTCGATCGGAAGCGTTCCGTCCCCGATTCCCGAAACGAACGGGTGGTTCAGGCATTTCTCCCAAATCGGTGCTGCGGCTTCGTGAAGCCTTGCAGAAAATTTCATCGTACGTCATTCCTCCTGTCATTTCTGTTTGTTTTCGCGCCCTGACGGGCACCGGGGACCTCTTTTTAACATTATAAAAGCAGTCCATCCAAAAAGGATGCACTGCTTTCTATTGCGTCAGTTTTCGGTTCGCATCCCTACGTTGGCATGATCCAAATCAGGTGAGGTCGAGGGGAACACCCTCCTCTCAGCCCTCTTACGAGGACTCCCTTGCAACTACGATTATAAGACGCCGCGCCGAAAAATGCAACTTCTTTTTTGCTGTCCGCTTATTTCTTATTCACTCTCTATTTTTTCTTCCGTCTCCAAATCCGTTTCCGATGCCGGCGGGAAGGTGATCGTCACGCGAGTCCCCTTTCCAACACTGCTTTCCAATTGAACCTCAGCGCCGTGATAAAGCGCTCCGTGCTTTACGATCGAAAGTCCGAGCCCGGTACCGCCGGCTGCTTTGGAGCGGCTTTTATCCACTCGATAAAAGCGTTCAAATACTCGTTTTTGATCCTCTTCCGGAATCCCGATCCCGGTATCGCTCACCGTAACCCGTACTCCGCCGTCCTCTGTCGTTTCCGTCAAAAGACCCACGCTTCCGCCATCTCTGTTATACTTTACGGCATTATCGCACAGATTGGTAATCATTTCTTCGAGGATTTTCCGTGCACCGAACACACACGCATCCCGTTCTCCCGAGAGCGTTATGGAGATTCCGTGTTTCTCCGCTTCCGGACGGAGACGCTCCGCCGCCTCCCTGCACAGATCGTACAGCGGGACTCTTTCTTTTTCGATGGCGCTGTCCTTTTCGTCCAGCTCCGATATTTTGATGATATCACCGACAAGGGTCACAAGCCTTTGGGCCTCCTCGTAAATGGATCGTGCAAAATCCCGCGCTGTTTCTTCCGGCATTCCGCCCGCCGCAATCAATTCGGCAAAACCGGAGATCGAGGTCAGCGGAGTCTTCAGTTCATGCGAAACATTGGCCGTAAACTCCCTTCGCAGGGTTTCGCGCTTCACATTTTCCGTCACATCCAAGAGCAGCACCACTGCGGCAATCGTGCGCGCTTCTTCGTGCACCGGGCTCGCAATCAGCTGATATGTGCTGTCTCCCTGCTCCATCCGGCATTCTGCCCGCTGCCCGCCGAGCGCTTTTTCAATCGCGGTACGGAACGGCCTTGTGCGGTTTAAGATCAGGACACTGCCGATCATATCCGCTTCCCCGGCGTGCAGAAGCCTGCGCGCCGCTTTATTACTGGACAGCAGATTCATTTGCTGATCGATCACCAGAACCCCCTCCGACATATTTTCCGTGATCAGACGGAATTCCTTCTGTTTTTGATAAGCATCGGCAAGTTGTCTTTGAATCGTTGATTTCTGCTGTGTCAGCTTTCGGAGAAGCGGGGTCAATTCCTCATAGGTGTCGTTGCCGGACGGATTTTCCAAATCCAGCTCATTGATCGGACGGATGATACTGTCCGATACCCGCATGGAAAGAAACAGCGACAGCAGCAGCGCCACGCCCGCCGCGATCAAGAGCGGCCGCGTCATTTCCATCAGCAGCTGTACAACCGTATACTGCGTCACCGAAAGACGGAGGACGGTACCGTCCTCAAGCCGCATCGCGTAATAAACGGTTTTCTCCGTCAAAGTATCGGAATACCGGCTGCTCGCCCCTTCTCCGTCCTGAAGCGCTTCCTTCACTTCCTCCCGCTCCGCATGGTTGTCCAAGGTTTCGGAATCCGCCTGAGTATCCGCCAGTACGCTTCCGTCTGAATCGATCCATGTAACCCGGGCGTTGCCGTCCGGAAGCTCCGAAAAGCTATCGATACCGTCTCGTTCCACTGCAATCGCGATATATGCCGCTTCATTCTTCAGTTCCGTCTGGAGCTGACCTTCAAAGAAGCCGATCAACACCCAGAGAAGCATTGCGGTGCCTGCCAAAAGTGTTACTGCCGCTGTTAAAAATGTCGAACGAAATATTTTCTCATTCATCTTGATTTCCCCCGATTTGGTATCCGATATTTTTCACGGTTCGGATCAAATGCCCGTCATCGCCGAGCTTGGCGCGAAGGCGCCGGATGTGAACATCCAGTGTCCTCGACTCGTCATAATACTCTCCCCAAACCCGAGTGAGAAGTTCGCCTCTGCCGACTACCCTTCCCCCGGCTTCCAGAAGCACCAAAAGAAGGCTGTACTCCTTATAGGAAAGCGTAATATCCTGACTTCCCACACGGATGATATGCTTTTCGGGATCGACAAAAAGCGTTCCGATCTGATATGTCCGATGTTTTCCGCTGTCTCTTTGGGCGCGCCGCAGAAGAGCGCGTACGCGCGCGGTCAGCTCCGTCATCCCAAAAGGCTTGGTAAGATAATCGTCCGCGCCGAGATCCAGACCCGTTACTTTATCAAATTCACTGTCTTTGGCTGTGAGCATGATGATCGGCACCGCTTCCGTCTTACTCTGGCTGCGGAGCTTTTTTAAGATGGAGAGCCCGTCTTCGCCCGGAAGCATAATGTCCAGCATAATAAGCTCGGGCACCTCTTTCGAAATCGCCTGCCAAAATTCCTCCGGCGCCGCGAACCCCGCTGTTTCAGACCCTTCTTTGTTCAATGCGTAGCTTACAAGCTTCCTGATATTATCATCATCCTCAACAAGATAAATCATCATTTCCTCCGTTTTTTCTTTTCGGTTCATTTTTTATAATAAATGTACCACGAAAAAACCATTTCTTCAATCCGAAGTATGCGAATCTCCTTCCGAGACATGCTCTCCGGTTACCGAATAGATAACCCACTCCGCAATATTCTCCGCATGATCGCCGATACGCTC
>CAKQWL010000071.1 GCA_934278965.1 uncultured Clostridia bacterium
GCTGTTTGTCAACTTCTTCCCCGGGGATGTGAGTCACAACCGTCCCATCGGCAGCAAAACCGTGAGCATATCTCCGGATGAAAGCAGCAAAGATACGCCAATGCTGGGTATTTATCAAAACGGAGCACTGGCCGACACAGCGCGGTTTTTTGAAAAGGTAGAGAGCTGCATCATGGAGGCGCTTCCCAACGAAAACGGGGCGCTGATGTATGAGCAGCCCGTCTATACCCCGGATTATGCCCCGGCCGCGCGGGAATGCGACATCTTTTATACGGGTGCAAGCGGCACGAATGAGCTCATCTGGACGCTGCACATGAAAAACGGCGACATCATCCGTTTGAAACAGACCTTTGAGGTGATTCCGCTGTTTCATCAGGTCTACACGGCAGAGGATACGGCGCTGGATACCATGGAGAATTTAAAGGCGCTGCTGGCCCGCGTTGACAAAGAGGTTCCGGCAGATACCATTGTGGATATTTATTTGCCGCCGGTCTGCTATGCCGGCGAGCTGGCCATTCTTTCCCGGGCAGTGAATCTCTACGGCTGTACGGATGGCAGCGGGCGCACGGTCTTTACCGGGCCGCTTTCCATTCAGTCGGATTATCCCTCAAATGTCCGGCTGTTCGATCTGGATTTTGTCGGCCGCGGCGGCACGGGACTTTCCGCCACGGCTTCCGTCTATATGGGCCGCTGCTCCTTCTCCGGCTGGGATATCGGTGCGACCGCACTGGATGGCGGAATGATTGGTGTGGAAAACTGCGAGTTTCGGAATAACGGCATCGGATTCAAGTATAATTCGGCCGGCTTTCATTCCTTCAACGATGTGTTCCCGGGCTGCGTAATAGCCGATAATGACATCGGAGTCCAATTTGTTCGCATGGACGGCTCCATGTGCATTGATATTGCGGGCAGCATCTTTTCCGGGAATCGAATCGATATTGACAATCCGATCTCGTATCCGATTGATGTAAGGGATGCCGTTTTTAAGTAACCTGATACCGACGCTGGGAGCTTCCAGACGGACATCAGGCGGCAGAAACATTACAGTAGTATTCAAATTTCCTCGAACAGGCATGCTTTCGGTCATGCCTGTTCGGTTTTAGCAGCGTATCCACGGGAACGATTTCGCTTGTCTAGTATAGGTGCTATCCCATATCGAGCGGATGTAACTGATTTCAGTTAACATCCACTTTTTATTTTTGCCTAAGAGCATTGACAAGAGTATCATTCGCGAGTATAATATAACGATTTGGTTCTTTAGAATCAAATGGGCGGCTTGGGATTATTTTTAGGAGGTAATGAAAATGTATCATTTTGAGTACGTTTCCAAAAAAAAAGCCGCGCCATACAAGTCCCAACTTATTGAACTCCTCAACAGAGTACAGGATTATGTCAGAGATGAGTTTACTTTTCAGTTTGCATTTATCGGCAGTTCAAGTCGTAATATGATTACCTATGATCCCACGACTAATGTTGGGTTTGATTTCGATGTCAACATTGCTGTGAATGACGATAATGAAGATTATTCACCGGAGGACATAAGAACAATTCTGCATAAAGCCTTCTCGCATTTTATGACAGATTACGCTTATACCAAATGTGAGCAGTCCACACGGGTAATTTCAATGAAAGCCGTTGATCCTTGGCATTCGCGAATTACTCACAGTTGTGATTTTGCGGTTGTCTACGAAGGACAAGGCGGCCAGCAGTACATTCGCTTCAACAAAGAACACAATTACTTTTCGTGGGAATTTCAAAAGCAACCATATAAAGAACTTGAGTCCAGAGCCGATTACTTAAAAACTAACGGTCATTGGGATGAGGTGTTGGAAGTATATCTTGAAAAGAAAAACTCCAACGATGATCCTGACAAGCATTCCCGTTCTCTTTATGCTGAAACTATTAATGAATGTTTCAGCCGGCATTGTAATCACAAATGAATCTTATGTACGGAGCAGGTTTACGCCTGCTCTGTTTCTGCTCCCTTAAAATTATCTCCGCACCGCATCCCTCCGGGGACAGCTCTTTTAGACCATCTAACGGCTCACAGGAAACATACTCAACGGCAACGCCCTCGTGGATGTCGGCGGTGTAGTTCGGATGGCACTGCGTGGAATCAATGTCCAGATACCAGACGAACTTATAGTAGATGACAAGGCGTTGGGTTTTATTTCTGCCCGTCCCCTGCGTCTCGTACACATCAATGTGGTCGATCAGCTCGTTTAACACCTGCTTAGTCAGCGTCCGCATTTCCATGAATTTGCGTATCGCACGAATGAACTCCTCCCGTTCGTTTTCCTTTTCGCCCATTTCAGCCAGCTTCTTGCACGGCATCGGAATCTTCTTTTTCAGTTGCTCACGCTCAGCGGGATATTCCTGCGAAAGAACACAGTAGTTGTCCTCTGAGGTCTTGCCGCTGAGCTTGCCCTCATAAAGTGTTTTTAAGAACTTGGGAATGATCTCAATGCGCATTTCCGACTTGCGAAGCTCGGACTGATCCGTTTTCTTTTTACCCTCCACCTGCTTATTGCTCTTGCGGGCAAGAATTTCGGCAAAGCGTTTTTCATCGGCAGCGAGGTATTCCGCAAGCCTCCGCAGCTCCATTTCCATCACCGCTTCCATCACATCTGCACGGATATAGTGGCGGGTGAGGCAGGTGCCGTGGTAGTCCTTGACATAGTTGGAGCATGAAAAGTAATGAATATCCCTGTTCTGCGTGTTGGTGTGGTACCACACCTACTGCCGTAGTCCGCACAGCGGAGGATATCACAGAAGATCCAGAATCGGTTCGATATGCCGTTTAATCAATTCGATCCGGTCTTTGGCTCTCGGATAGAAAAGGGAGGCTATGGCAATCACCCGGTTTTTAGAGGGGCTGACATAAATAATATTGCCGCCGTCGCCCATAGCAGCATAGCTGCGGTCCGGTTCGACGATCCACCACAGATAGCCGTACGGCAGGTCACGCTCTTTCCAGCGGCTGTGTTCGGATGTGCTGTCCGTGATCCATTTTTCCGATACGAGGCGGGTGCCGTTCCAGACCCCGCCGTTCAGACAGAGCTGCCCGATTTTGGCCATGTCCGCCGGCGCAAGGGTAAGCCCCCATCCGGCCGTATTGACGCCGGTGGGGCCGGCCACCCAGCCGCTCACATCCGTGGCCTTATAAAAAGCCATTTGCTCCTCTTTACTGTGAAACATAATATTTTTCTCGACGGAAATACCCAAGGGAGCGAATAAATTTTCTCCGGCAAAAGCGAATACGGACTGCCCGGTGGCTTTTGCAAGAATGCCGGATAAAATATCCGGACCGATAAGCGGCGCGTACCGGAAGTCCCCGATGGTTCCGTGACCGCCCAACACGTCAAGTGAGAATCGGACCCAATCCGGACTTGTAAAATATTTTGTATACGGATTGCTTTTGTATTTATAGGGAGCGGTCATCGTGAGCATATCCAGGATGGTGACGTGCGGAAGGGTCTTTTCACCCCGCTTGACGGTATATTCCGGGTAAAAATCCAATACGCTCCGGTCAAGGCAGTCTATATAACCTTTGTCCAGCGCGATTCCGAATAATAGCGAAACGATGCTTTTGGTTACCGAAAAAACATGGAAGCGGTTGTCCGCGGTATAAGGCGGAAAGTATGATTCATAGACAACCCGGCCGCCTTCCCGTATGACAAGGCCGGCCAGGTTGCTGTAATCGGCCCGGATCAGGGCTTCCAGTTCGGCTAATTTTTCTGGCTGCATTTGTATTTCTTCCCCAGCGTAGTTTCCCGGTCAAAGCTTTTTGACGGGATAATAGACTTCGGTGATGTTGTCCTTCATGTCGGCAACCTGTGCCGGGTCTGTTACGTAGACCTCGAACAGGGCATTGGTACCTTGGTATTCTTCGGCTTCGGCCCATTCGATTTGTTTGGCATAAACGGAAGGAAGCTCGGAGTAGGGGCCTCGGAGCACCGTTTTTAAACACAATCCCGGGGAAAAGTCCCGGGTTCCCGTGATATATTCTTCTACCGGAATGGCAAATTCGGTATCCAGGCCGGCAGGCGAATATTCCCGGCTGTGGAAGAGCACCATGGGGGCGCCGCGCATCGTTAGCTTATCAGAGGCGATTCGCCGCAGGAGCGCTCCGAAACACCGGCTGTATTCGGCGGGGTAGTCTTCGGCCTGAACCATTTTACGCATCGACAGAAGGCACATCGCAGGGACGTCGACCAGCTGAACCCCGATCTCCTGTCGATAGGACAGGAGGGACCGGCCCTGTTCCAGGGCCGCGATGTCGTCCGTTAACTGCGACAGCAGCCGGCTGTAATGCCGGATTTGCTCCGCCAGGACTTTTTTCTTTTGAAGCAGGGCCAGGTGTACGGTATCCTCCTGCCTGGTTTCGGCCGGCAGGAGGGCCTTGATTTCCTCCAGGGAAAAGGAATACGCTTTGAAGCGGCTGATCAGCAGCATGGTTTCAAGCTGCTCGATGGCATAGTAGCGATAGCCGTTTTCCGGATTG
>CAKQWL010000072.1 GCA_934278965.1 uncultured Clostridia bacterium
GAAATGCGTTCCCGTTATGGGTCGTAACCAAGTTCAATCTGGGATATCAGGGTGTTATTTTCACCTACGGCGGAATTACGCTGGTAGCAACGCTTTTGGTTGTACTCTTCCTGGAGGATGAAAAACAGCTTGCTGAAAGAGGTATTGAACTCAAGGGAGATGAGCCGATTCAGGTAAAGCATATTCCTTATGTACTGAAATGGCCGGGAACTTATATTATTTTCTTTGCTTATTTGACGACGTATACACTGTACTGCAATGTGTCTTACTTCAATCCGTATTTGATCGACGTAATCGGAATCAATCCGGATACGTCCTCGCTGTACTCGGTAATCCGTTCCTACGGCGCGATGGTAGTCGCTCCGCTCGGAGGCATCATGGCAGACAAGGTGTTCAAGTCAACGTCTACCTGGTATATCGTGGCGTTTACGATTGCAGGTCTGATGTGGGCAGTACCGTTCCTCTTCTCCTCGGATTCCAATGTGACGATGGTTTGTATCTACTCGGTTCTGCCGTCGCTGGTAATCTTCGCGCTCTACTCGGTAACCTACTCCATCCTGAGAGAGCTGCACATTCCGGCGATGGTTTCGGCAACCGCGATTGGAATCGGCTCTTCATCCGGATGGATTGTGGACGGTGTTTGGCCGGCCATGTTCGGAGGTTGGCTGGATAAGTACGGAAATACGGGATATACCTTCATTTTCCTGTTCATGATTGCGACTTGTGTTCTCGGTATTGCGAACGCATTGTGGGCGAAGAGTCTGGACCGGAAGTGCAAGGCCGGCAAGAAGTCTTTGGATCTTAGCAGACTTTCGGCAAAATAAGTGAATCGATTGTAAGAAAAAGCGGGTGAGCTTCGGAATGGAACGGAGCCGCCCGTTCTTTTTGTGTGCGATGCGGCGGTCATCGTTTGAAAAACGGCATTGCGGCGAAGCGGCAGCAGGGGTAAAATAGAAAAAAGGAAGAAAGCCGGAAGAAAGAAGAAAAGGAGAGAAAAAAAGGATGAAAACGGGGAAAACAAAAGCGCCGGAGCGAATTGCAGCGCTGAGGACGCTGATGGCGGAGAGGCAAATCGATGCATACTTGGTTCCGACCGATGATTTTCACGGTTCGGAGTATGTCGGAGAATATTTCAAATCCAGAGAATATCTCTCCGGTTTTACGGGCTCGGCGGGAACCCTGCTTGTAACGGAAAAACGGGCTGGGCTTTGGACAGACGGACGGTATTTTATACAAGCGGAGCGCGAGCTTTTTGAAAGCGGGATTGAACTCTTTCGAATGGGAATGCCCGGAGTCCCCTCGCTTGAGGAATTTCTGGCGGACAGGATGCCGATGCAGGGGACCCTTGGGTTTGACGGGCGAACTGTGACCGAAGCGGCGGCAGAACGAATCCAAAAGGCGTTAGCGGAGAAACAGGTGCGATTCCAAAGCCGGGAAGATCTGGTCGGGCTGATTTGGGCGAATCGGCCGCCGCTTCCGGCGGAATCGGCATGGCTGCTGGACGATGCTTTTGCGGGAAAGACCCGGGAAGCAAAACTTGCGGAGTTGAGAAGCGCGATGACGGAAAAGCGGATTCTTGCTTCTGTAATCTCTTCCTTAGATGATATTGCGTGGCTTTTGAATTTCCGGGGAAACGATACTGCCTGTACGCCCGTCGTGCTTTGTTATGCGATTGTAACGCTGTCCGATGTTTTTCTTTTTACCGATGAGAATAAATTTTCAGAGAAGGACCGAAAGCAGCTGGAGTCCGCGGGTGTGCGGTTTTGCCCTTATCATGCGGTTTGCGATTTTCTGAGAGAAGAGGCGGGCACACTCTTTCCGGAAAAAGTGCCGGTCGTGATGGGTTCGGATACAGGAAAAGTGGAGCAGAGGATTTTGCTGGATCCGCAGAAATGCAGCTATGAATTAGCAGCGGCCCTGCGGGAGGGGCTGCATCGGATTGGCAGGGAGGATGCCGTGATTTGTCGGGATCGGGATCTGACGCTTCTGCCAAAGGCGGTAAAAAACCGGACGGAAATAGAAAATATGCGGCGCACGCATGAAAAAGACGGAGCGGCGGTGACCCGGATGATTTTCCGCCTCAAACGCGGGAAGACTGGGAAGAAGCGGATGACGGAACTGGATGTCGCGGCTCAAATCGAAGAACTGCGGAAGCAGCAGGAAGGATACCTCGAACCGAGTTTTGAAACGATTGCGGCGTACGCGGAAAACGGCGCGGTCATCCATTATACGGCAGATGAAAACGGGAATCGGGAAATTTTGCGAAAAGGCTTTCTTTTATTGGACACAGGCGGAACTTATTTCGGCGGGACGACGGATGTCACACGAACGATTGCCTTGGGAGAGCTTACAGAAGAGGAAAAACGCTGTTATACGGCTGTCCTGAAGGGAAATCTGGCACTTGGCGCGGCCGTTTTCCCGAAGGGAACAAGGGGAATTCAGTTGGACGCGCTCGCAAGACGGCCGATTTGGGAGCTTGGGTTGGATTACCTGCATGGAACGGGACACGGCGTTGGTTTTATGCTGAGTGTTCATGAGGGACCGAATTCGATTCGAAACCGGGTTTCGGATCATATTGAGGAGAGTGCAGTGCTGCTGCCGGGGATGATTACCTCAAACGAGCCCGGGATTTATCTTGAAAACCGTTTCGGAATTCGTTTGGAAACGCTTCTTTTGTGTCGGCCGGCGGAGCAAGAGGGGATGCTTTCCTTTGAAACATTGACCCTCGTGCCGTTTGATCGGGAGGCCATTCTTCCGGAGC
>CAKQWL010000073.1 GCA_934278965.1 uncultured Clostridia bacterium
GCTTTCGCGATTTCATCCAGATCGAACGGTCCCTTATCCCCCGGATGCGTCAAAATCCGAATCGGATTTTCATAAATTGCTTTTAAGGCCATCTCCGTATTTTTGACGAGCAGTGCCTTGCTTCGGATTCCGAGATGCTCGTCCACATAATTCCGGACGCAGCGCCCATGCAGAACGCCATAATGATAACCCGCGATCACATAATCGTAATCCCCGAATTCCTCCGGCAAAACATCCAGATAATTCCCGGATGAAATCAGATTGGCCTCCACGCTCATGTACAGCCGGAATCCCGGATACTTCCGGCGCAGTTCTTCGATTTCCCGCCGCATATCCGGAATGCTGCTTCGCTTTATGCCGTAAGTAAGGTGCCCCGGCCCGTGGTCGGAAATCCCGATACCGGAGAGCCCTGCGGCAATCGCCGCTTTCACATTGTCTTCAATACTGCCCTTCCCGTGTGAATAAGTCGTATGCGTATGATAATCATAAACGACCCGATAATTTTGATAAACTGTCCCCATTTTTGAGCCGCTCCCTTCTCCGATCAGTCCCGTCCGATAATCTGCACTTCCGGAACCAGTTCAACCCCGCTTCTGTCTCGAACAATGTTCTGGACAAGCCGCATCAGCGCCAGCACATCTCCTGCAGAGGCGCCGCCCTTATTGATGATAAACCCGGCGTGAAGCGCTGAAACCTGCGCGCCGCCGACCGAAAGTCCCTTCAGTCCCGCTTCTTCAATCAAAGCCCCGGCGAAATGCCCCTGCGGGCGCTTGAAAAAGCTCCCCGCACTCGGGTAGGCAAGCGGCTGCTTCGCGTTTCTCCGTTCCGCCAGTTCCCGCATTTCCGCCGCAATCGCCTCGGGATCTCCCGGTGCCAGTTCAAAAGTAACTTCCGTAACGATGTCCCCGCTCTTCCGAAGGGCACTCGTTCTGTAAGAGAATTCGAGTTCGCCTCCGGACAAAATCGCCTCCCGAAGACCGTCTCTCGAAATGATACGAACGGATTTCACCACATCCTTCATTTCTCCGCCGTATGCTCCTGCATTCATAAAAACAGCACCGCCGGCACTTGCAGGAATTCCCGCAGCAAAAGCAAGACCCGAAAGCCCGTTCTGCGCTGCCTCTTTGGCAATTTTCGAAAGCGGCGCCGCAGCACCCGCCGTCAGAAAATTACCTTCCCGCCGAATTCCCGTAAACCCGCTGCCGAGCCGAAGCACTGCACCCTCATAACCGCCGTCACGCACCAAAAGGTTTGTCCCGTTTCCGAGAATTACCAAGTCCGCCGTTCCCATTTTATCGGTGCTTTGGCAGCTTTCTTTCCCGCAGCACCGAGGGCCGGTGCCGCAGACGCCTTCTCCGCCGCAGCAGCTTTCCGCTCCGAACAGCACCTCCGCACCTTTCAGCACGTAAAGAACATAACGGAGTTCATCCATATTCTCTGCGGTCACAAGAAGCGCCGCCCGTCCGCCGCATCGCAGCGAACAGTAATTCCCCATCTCCGCATCCGTTATCAGCGCCTCCTCCGGAAGCTGTTCTGACAGGATCGATCTGATTTTCTTTATATTCATTGATTGCCCACTTTTCTTTCCATCTATCATCGCTCTATCATCGATTTCTATCTATCATCCTATCATCGAACTGTAAGTGATCTCTGTAAATTCTGTTTTTTGTTTTATCTTATGCTGCGAGATGCTTTTTACGCATCCTCACCCGAAATTTTTCCCATCCTATTGAAGCCGGAATGCAGACCAAAAGGGTCAATAGAAGCGATACGATCATTTCACGCACGACCCCCAGTCCGGCAAAAGCAGCTATTTTTCCGCCGATCAGAAGAAAGAGCGGGTGCGCCAGATAAATCGAATAAGACGCTTGTCCGGTCTGCGCAAGCCCTTCTGTAATTTTCTTCGAAAACCGGCTTCTGCCATCAGACGAATCCGCCAAGGCAATCACAAGGCCGCATCCGAAAATCGACATGGCCAGAGAAAACAGCAGAAAGATCAATCGATCATTCGCAAAAATGACCGGTTCCTGCCGCAGCTGCTGAGAAAACTGCAGCGTGTAAACAAAACCAAGCAGCACGGTTAAACTGCCTGAAAAAAGTGTCACAGATCTGCGTGACGCCCATGCGCGGAATCGCTCAAAAGAATCTCCCGCATAACAGCCTGCCGTAAAAACAGTCAGATAGGTCGCAAAACATCTTCCGTAATAAAGCTGCGGAATCCACAATATCTCCAATACATTCAAACAAAACACTACCGGCAGAACCCATCTTTTCGAATATCGCATAACAATCCCGCGAAAAACTCCGAACAGCAGGTAAAACTGCAGAATTGCCGGAATGAAATACAAATGATACATGAGCTTCCCGGAGAACAAATTCCAACAGAAAAAGCGCAGATCCGGAGAATAGGTGCCCGACGCCAAAAACCACGCATAATACACTATACACCAGAAGACATACGGAATCAGCACGCGCGCAGCTCGGCGCCCCAAAAACCGGCCGTATTGAAAAGTACGGTTTTGAGTGCTCCGCTGCAGCATCAGTCCGCTCACAAAGAAAAAAATCGGAACGGACGGCTTGCTGAATCGGTTCACCAGCATCAAAATCTCCTGCACCGTTCCGGATGCTAATACCGTAACCGGTGTGGCCGTCACATGGATCAGAATGACCATAAAAGCCGCCAAAGCCTTTAAAATATCAATTTCTTTTTGTCTCTTCATGCTGTCACTCCGCCGCCGTCATCTGCATCAAAAGTTCCATTCGATTAAAAAGGGATCTGGCAATGAGAGAAGAAAATGACTCCATCCCACCGCCCCGCAAATATTCCGATGCGGCAGTCCGATACTCCTCGGCGCTGCAGGAAAGGGAAAAAATCGGATACCCTTTCGCAAGCAGATAATAATACATCAAAACAAGTGCCATTTCAGCATTGGCCTCTTCATACGGCCAAATTTCAAGAAAATACTCATGCAAATAAGCCGCCCGCAGTACGAAATTCGATGGATTTTCCGCAAGCTCCTCCGTTTCCAGCGGATTTACCGTCTCGTACAGTTCCCCGTCCCGTGTAATCCAGTTCATGAAAATCTCCAGACGCTTCCCGACTTCCTCCGCCGGTACGGCACGGAACCCAAACGCGCCGATCGAATCTTCCACGCGCAGAGAATCCTGCTTTCCTGTCAAAACACGAAAAAGTTTTCCCGCGACCGCGGCAGAAAGCGAAGTCCCCATTTCACGCATGTTGCGCATCTCAGCCAAAACATCTTGGCAATTCTGAATCCGCACATAAAGGCTGAGCCGCACTTCCGGGAAAAATCCGCCGTCTAAAATTTCCTCGATTCGTTCCCTTTCTAAACACTCTCCCGCTGCCTTCATCACAGACATAATAAAATCCAGGGTCTCCATCCGATTGATTTCATCCACCCATTCGCGACGATACGGTTTTCGGTTTTCTAAAAGAATCCTTTTTCGATTGATCTCCCTGTACACAGGATCTCCTTTCTATTCTTCTCTTTCGGTCTATTTTTCCAAAATACTCCGCACGGCACTCCGAAGCGCCTCCCGATCACCCGTTTTATCCAGAACAGAAATTCCTTCCCGATCACATTCATCCTGCCGAAGCGTTCCGTCCGCCGCCAGGAAAACACCCGCACAGCGGGACGGAAAATCCTCCGCACGCTTCTCAATAAAGCAAAGCTTTCCTTTTGCGCCCGGATACATGTATACATCCGCCGTGCCGTCCCTCGGGTCCTCCAGCCGTTTTCCGTCGTTTCCCAGGAGTCCCGGACGAAGCGCCGGAAGTTTTTCCCGCAGTTCTGACGTCCGCATTGCCCGGTACGGTGATCCTGCCTCTTCCTCCTCTGTCATCTCGATAAAGCGGATTTCATATTGATGCTGAAGCGTAAGCTGCACAAAGTCCATCAATTCGTCATCGTTATATTCTTTCTTCATGACCACATTAAGTTTCACCGGCTTTAATCCCGCATCCGTTGCGGCATTGATCCCGGCAACGATCTCGTCCAAATCTTCCTTACCGGCTTTGCTGTACTTCAGCGTATCCAATTTGATATTCACGCGATCCAAACCTGAAACGGCCAGTTTTCTTGCCTTTTCGGAAAGCCCGCTTCCGTCGGTTGTAAGCGAAACTTCGTAAATCCCGTCTATTGCTTTAAGTTCTTTGATCAATTCAAGAATGCCGCTGTAACGGAGAGGGGCCTCCCCTACCAGCTTTACACTATTCACCCC
>CAKQWL010000074.1 GCA_934278965.1 uncultured Clostridia bacterium
ACGCAATTCCCGGCAGTTCTTTTCCTTCCAGGAACTCCAGCGAAGCGCCCCCGCCCGTGGAGATATGCGTCATACGATCCGCCAATCCGAATTTCGCACACGCCGCGGCAGAATCTCCGCCGCCGATAATGGTCACCGCACTGCTCTCCGCCAGTGTCTCCGCAATCGCCTTGGTGCCGTTCTCATAATTCTTCATTTCAAATACGCCCATCGGCCCGTTCCAAATCACTGTCCGCGCACGCAAAAGCTCCTCGCGGTAAAGCGCTCTGGTCTTCGGTCCGATATCCAGTCCCTGAAGATCCGCCGGAATTCCATCCGCCGGATAAACACCTGCAAGGCCTTCATCCGAAAATTCCCGGGCACAAACCACATCCACCGGAAGGAGCATCCGGACACCGGCCTTTGCCGCCTTGTCAAGAAGCTCTCCCGCAAGACCGACACTCTCCGCGTCCAAAATCGAATCTCCGATTTCACAGCCCTTCGCCTTTAAGAATGTATACGCCATCCCGCCGCCGATGACCAGTGTGTCCACCTTTTTCAGCAAGTTTTCGATGACCGGGATTTTGTCCGCCACTTTCGCACCGCCCATAACCGCCGCAAACGGTCTCTCCGGATTTTCCACAGCATTCCCGAGAAATTCCAGTTCTTTTTCAATCAAAAACCCGGAAACTGCCGGAAGATAATCCGCAATGCCGGCCGTGGAGCTATGCGCTCTATGTGCTGTTCCGAAAGCATCGTTTACGAAAATTTCTCCGAGAGACGCCAGTTCTTTGGAAAATGCCGGGTCGTTCTTCGTTTCTTCCTTCCGGAAGCGGACATTCTCCAGCAGCATGACATCTCCCGCTTTGAGCACTTCCGCCTGTTTCCGTACTTTTTCTGTAACAACAGTCTCTTCCGGCAAGAACAAAACAGGCTGTCCGAGAAGCTCCGTCAGCCGCTCCGCCACCGGACGCAGCGTATATTTCGGATCTGCTTTGCCTTCCGGTCGTCCCAGGTGAGACATCAAAATAATCTTCGCCCTTTGTTTGATCAAATATTCGATGGTCGGAAGCGCCGAAGTAATCCGAATATCATCGGTGATAACGCCGTCCGCGAGAGGCACATTAAAGTCGCACCGCACCAGCACGCGTTTTCCGCTTACATCAATATCTCTTATTGTCTTTTTCATTTTCCTTTTAGAATCCTTTCGTGATTACATAATCTGTCAAGTCCACCAGCCGATTCGAATACCCCCATTCGTTGTCGTACCAAGCAAGCAATTTTACCATATTTCCCTTTAAGACCATCGTCGCGCGGCTGTCCACGATCGAGGAACGTTCATCCTCCTTGAAGTCGATCGAAACCAAGGACTCATCGCAATACCCGAGAATTCCTTTCATATCCGTCTCCGAAGCCTTTTTCAGCACGGAATTGATCTCTTCCTTGGTCGTCGGACGCGCCAGTTCCAGCACGACATCGACCACCGAAACCGCAGGCGTCGGCACTCTCATGGCCATTCCGTTCAGCTTTCCCTCCAGCTGCGGCAGGACGAGCGAAACGGCTCTAGCCGCGCCGGTTGTCGTCGGAATCATTGACAGGCACGCTGCTCTTGAACGGCGAAGATCGCTGTGCGGCAGATCCAAAATTCTCTGGTCGTTCGTATAAGAATGGATGGTCGTCATCAGCCCCTGCACAATACCGTACTCGCGGTCGACGACCTTCGCGAGCGGTGCAAGACAGTTTGTCGTGCAGGAAGCATTCGAAAGAATGTGATGCTTCTCGGGATCATATTTCTCCTCGTTCACACCCATGACGATCGTGATATCCTCTCCGGATGCCGGTGCCGAAATAATCACCTTTTTCGCGCCGGCCGCGAGATGCTTTTCCGCGCCGCTGCGATCCGTAAAGCGCCCGGTCGATTCCATGACAACAGAAACGCCCTCGCCCTTCCAGTCGATCGCCGCCGGATCCGCTTCGGCAAATATCCGAATCCGCTTCCCGTTGACAACAATCGCATCCTTCTCCGCCCGGACTTCTCCTTTGAATTTTCCGAAACAGCTGTCATACTTCAAAAGATGCGCCAGTGTCTCCGGATTCGTCAGATCATTGATCGCCGTGATTTCAAAGGCGGCATCTTTTTCCAGTGCAATCTTAAACGCATTTCTGCCGATCCGCCCGAAGCCGTTGATTCCTACCTTCTCCTTCATCATCGCACCATCCTTTCGAGTGCAGTACAGCCGGAATTGCTTCCGGCTGCCTCTTTTCTTCTATCCAGCAGGGACACTTCGTCCGCGCAGCTTACTTATGATCGACACTGCTCATATGCTTGATCAGCTCGAGTACCTTGCTGGAGTATCCGTACTCGTTGTCATAAAACGCGATCACCTTGAACAGTCTTTCGTTGACCGCAATTCCCTCTCTCGCATCAAAAATGGAAGTATGGGAATCGCCGATAAAATCGCTGGACACGACTTCATCATCTACATATTCCAAAACGCCCTTCATGTAAGTCTCAGAAGCTTCTTTCATCTTTTTGCAGATTTCTTCATAAGTCGTTTCCTTTTTAAGAAGTACGTTCAGATCCACCAGCGAAAAAACCGCTACCGGTACACGATAGGAGATTCCTGTCATTTTTCCGACCATAGACGGGATGACAAGACCTACCGCCTTTGCCGCGCCGGTCGTTGACGGAATGATATTGCCGAACGAGCTTCTGCCGGTACGCCAATCCTTCATGGAACGCGCATCCACAACCTTCTGTTTTGCCGTCGCCGCGTGGATCGTCGACATCAGTCCATGCTCGATGCCCCAGTTGTCTTCCAGCACCTTGACCATCGGTGCCAGGCAGTTTGTCGTGCAGGAGGCGTTGGAAACCACCTGATAGTCCGGTTTGTACTCATTATGGTTCACGCCCATAACAAAGGTCGGTGTTTCCTTGTCCTTTGCCGGTGCCGTAATCACGACCTTCTTCGCGCCCGCTTTGATGTGATCCATCGCTTTTTCCGTTGTCACATAAGCGCCGGTCCCCTCGACAATGTACTCCGCTCCGCAGGAAGCCCACGGAATGTTCACCGCTTCTGTCTCGCTGAAAACCGGGACTTTCTTTCCGTCGATGACAATACCGTCTTCGTAAGTGTCCAGGGATTTTGGAAATCTTCCGAAGATCGAGTCGTACTTCAGCATGTATACCATATAATCCTTGTCGGCATTGCGGACATTGATTCCCGCTATCTCAAGCTGCGGATCATCCATCGCCGCACGGATAACCACTCTGCTGATACGCCCGAAGCCGCTAATGCCAATTTTAATCGCCATTTTGTAAATTCCTCCTGAGTTGTTTTGTAAAAATACAGCTAAATTGCCTCATGTCCCTCCAGTATATCATACCGCACGGCTTTTTTTAATATCTTTCGGCAATATTTTGCAAATAATTTCGGACTTATAAAAGGCCCGGAAACCCAAGCTGCCGGAGAGCTTCAAATAAGATGATATTAGCGGAATTCGCCAGATTAAACGACCGAAGCCTTGTATCACGGCTCATCGGGATGCGGATTGCGTTTTCTTCATGCGCAGCGATGAAATCCAGCGGAAGTCCGGCTGTTTCCCGTCCGAAAAGCAGCATATCGCCGTCTCGATAAGCGATCTCCGTATAAAGATGTTTTCCCTTTGTTGTCGCCAAAAACATCCGCCGATCCTCACCGCCCGGTCCGTACTTCCTCATAAAATCCTCCAGACTCTCGTGAATCTCCAGTGTGACATACGGCCAGTAATCCAGCCCTGCCCGTTTCAGGCTCCGATCGTCAATGGAAAACCCGAGCGGTTTGACCAAAGGAAGAACACTGTCGGTTGCCGCGCAGGTACGGGCGATGTTCCCGGTATTCGGCGGTATTTCCGGCTCCACAAAATCAATATGAAGCGCCATTTTTCTTCTCCTTTTTCTGTTTGTTTTCACTTTACGGTTTATTATAACACGCTTCCTTTCGGAAAGAAAAGTTTCGGCAGCTATTTTTCCTCTTTTTCGGAAAAATTAAAGACAAATCCGGCAAAATGGTATATAATCTAAGGCATTATCGAAAAAAGGAGATAGGATATGAATACGGTCAACATCGGACTTCTCGGGATCGGCAATGTCGGACGCGGCACTTTTGACATTCTCTCTATGAATAGAGAGAGCATTACGAAAGCGACCGGAAAGGACATCCGCGTTGCGAAGATTCTTGCCCGCGACAGCAAGAAGGACCGCGGTCCTGAAATTACAGCTGAAATGATCACAGACGACCCGGATCAAATTCTGAAAGACCCGCAAATCAGTATCGTTGCGGAAGCGCTCGGCGGGATTGAACCGGCCACTACTTTTATGCTTACCGCTATGAAAAACGGCAAGCATGTTGTTACAGCAAATAAAGCGGCCGTTGCCGCCAACTTCGATCTTCTGTGCCGCACGGCAAGAGAAAATCATGTGCAGTTTCGGTTCGAAGCATCTGTCTGCGGCGGGATTCCGATCCTCTCCGCCATCAGCGACCCTTTGCGCGGCAACCAGTTTACCGAGATCATGGGGATCGTAAACGGCACCACGAATTATATCCTGACGAAAATGACGGATGAGAATCTCTCTTATGAGACTGCTCTTCAGGGCGCGCAGGAAAAAGGCTTTGCGGAAGCGGATCCGACCGCCGATGTCGAAGGCATTGACGCTGCCAACAAGCTCACCATCCTGATGGCGCTTGCCTTTGATGCCTATATCCGCCCGGAGAACATTCCGACGACCGGAATCAGCAAGATCACTCCGTCGGATATTTCTGACGCGCGTGCCAAAAACAGCCGAATCAAATTGATCGCACACGCACTCTGTGAAAACGGCAGTCTGACTTATGAGGTGAAGCCGATGCTTCTGCCGGAATCGCACCCGCTTGCCGGTGTCAGCAATGAGTTCAACGCCGTCTATCTTACCGGAAATGCTGTCGGCGAGCTGATGTTCTACGGACGCGGCGCGGGACCGCTCCCAACCGGAAGCGCTGTCACAGGCGAGATCCTTGCGATCGCCAAACAGCTTTAACCTCTCCGACGAGGCATACAACAATCAGATTGTAAAATACCAAGACAGGGAGACAAAAACAACGGAGGAAAGAATTATGTCACTTTACAAAGAATGGTCCGACCTGATCGAGAATCAGACGACCGAAACATTTGATGCATTTTGGGAAAAATACAGCTCCACCGAGCAGCGGATTTATCAGGGAATCCTGTCGGATAAGAATCCGCTTGTAACCGGCTCTTTCCGTGCGCTTGCGGAAAAGTACGAAGCGGATCCGGTCATCTTTATGGGATTTCTGGACGGTATCCAGACCAGTCTCCGTACACCGTTTGAGCTTGAACCGATCACAGAAGACAGCGACCTCTCTTTGGACATCATCTGGGATCAGCTCTTCTATAACATGATCAACGCGCAGGCGGATTACCTTTTCGGTCTGGAAGAGTGGGACGGGCTTCTTTCTCTGGACGAACGGAAAGAGATCGCCGATAAATGGCGTCGTTCCAGAACAGTTGTCAAAGAAAAAGAACCGGGCCGCAACGATCCGTGTCCGTGCGGAAGCGGCAAAAAATACAAAAAGTGCTGCGGAAAAGATAAATAATTCTCCCCCCGCAGTGCATTCAGACATTGAAAAAAGCGCAGAGAAGATTTCACTTCCCTGCGCCTCTTTTTTATTTACATTTCACGTATTTTATCTTCGGTTCCCGTTTGTGCTCCTTATGCTCCGATTCCGTTCATAATCAGGGTAACCACATCCTCCTCCGTGAATTTACCTTTTTGAATATCCCCGCAAAGGTCGAACGGAAGCGTCTGCATTTCACTGTCATCCTGAAGAGGAAATGCCACCGTTTCCTGGGAAATACCGCTTCTCATCGCCGCATAAGTCGAAACCACCCCTACCATCAGATAAGTTGCAGCCGCCCGGTTGACAGATCTCAGATCTCCCGCCGCAATTCCGAATTCAATGATTTCAGCGGCCGCTAAATGTTCCGTCCGGACGAATTCATAAATAGCCCGAATAATCTCACCGGAAACCCGTGCATCCTGGGCATCCATCACAAGATCCCGTACTTCCACAGCAAATCGGCCGTACTTTTCGATAAATTCGGACTCAAAACGGATAAAGGCTCTCAGCTTTCCAAGAAAGTTTGGTGCCGCATGTACGGCTTCCGGCAGCCGCACAAATTCGATTTTGATATACTTTTCGATAATCGCCAGAAGAATTTCATCCTTGCTTCGAAAATATTCGTACACCGTTCCTTTCCCGATATTGGCAAGCTCCGCGATTTCAATAATCTTGGTGTTCGGGTACCCCTTCTGCATGAACAAATGAAACGCGGCTTCCACGATTTCGGATCTTTTTCTCTCTTTTTTTTCACTTTCTCCTGTCAAAGCACTGCATCCTCCTTTGCCCATGCCGCTTCCAATTCGGCATTCCGCAGAGCCTTCTCTTCCTTCTTCTGTTCCTTCTTCTGCTTTCTGTCATTCACGATATCATAGATGACCGGAATCAAGAAAAGAGTGACCAGCGTCGACGCAATCAGTCCGCCATTGATTGAAATCGCCATCGGCGCAAGCATTTCGCCGCCTTCACCCAGACCAAGTGAAAGCGGGATCATTCCGACAACCGTCGTCGTGCAGCTCATCAGTATCGGACGCAGACGAATCTTTCCGGCCTGAACAAGCGCCTCATGAACACCGAGCGTCTCCTCGTTCTGCTTGATGAATTCCACCAGAAGGATCGAGTTGTTTACTACAATTCCGACCAGCATGATCAATCCAAGGAACGAGGTCATGGACAGAGATGTTCCCGTCAGGAACATTGCCAGGAACGCGCCGCTCATTGCGAACGGTACGGCCATCATAACGACAAACGACAGCACGACCGATTCAAACTGAGCCGCCAGCAGGAGGAATACCAGAGCAATCGCTACGATGAGTGCCTTGAAAAGACTTCCGAAGGCCTCTGCCATCTGCTCATATACACCGCTGTCTTCCACATAATATCCATCCGGGAAAAGATAATTGTTTACCGCACGGGAAACCTCGGAGGAACCGCTCGTTGCGCTGTTCCCCGCAACATCTACATTCAGTGTCATATAATTCACCTGATTGTCCCGCTGGATGACGGACGGCGCGTTGCCGTACTCAAAGGTCGCGATCTGTCCGACCGGTACCGAAATTCCGTACCCGCCTGTAATCTGGATCTGCTGCATATTTTCCACGGAGGAGGAAGCGTTGTCATCCAAAGAAAGATTCACATCGATATCACTTCCGTCCACGGTAAGGGAAGTTGCTTTCGTTCCGCTGAATGCCGAAGAAAGACCGTTCGCCAGCTGATAAGCCGTAATCCCGTAATAAGACGCGGTATTCCGATCGATTTTCACCTTGATCTGCGGATTTCCTTCTGTTATATCCAGTGCTGCGTCTTCTACACAGTCCAGCGCCTTCACCGTATCCACCAAATCGTATCCGATCTGCTCCAGCGTTTCCCGATCGCTTCCCTTGATCATAAAGCTGATGTCACTTGTTCCGAACATTCCCATGATGGATGAGGAAGCCTGTGCCGTTACATCCGCCTCTGTAATCGACGCAAACACATCTGCCAGATCATCGGCCACTTCCTGCGAGCTTCTCTTTCTGTCGCTTTTATCTTTTAAAGTGACGGTCACTGTCGCGTTATTGCTTGTCGACATACTGCTGATCGAATCGGTGGACATGGAAATATGCTTTGTTTCCGGAAGGTCGAGGATATAGGATTCAATCTCAGCCATCGTCTTATCCTTTTTCTCCAGCGGCGTCCCGTACGGAAATTCTGCCGATACACTTACCGTTCCCTCGTCTGTCTCCGGCAGCAACTCAAATCCTACCGTCAGGATCAAAGAAAGCGAAAGAACAAAAATCAGAACACAGGATACGATCACCTTTTTTCGTTCTCCCAGTGCCCAGCGGATGGCCGCCTCATATTTATCCTTGACCGTTTCAATAAAATCACCGAATTTGCCGACCCAGCGATATTTGTACCGATGATTGCCAAAGCGGATATATTCCGTTGAAATTTTCCCCTTCATAATCTGGGAGCAGAGCATCGGGATGACCGTGATCGCAACGATCAGCGATGCAATCAGCGAAATAACGATCGTCCAGCAGAAATCCTTAAACATCATGCTGGCGATACCGTCACTCGCCGCGATCGGAATGAATACCATGATCGTCGTCAGCGTTGATGCGATAATCGCAAGGAAAATTTCCTTTGATCCAACGATTGCCGCCTCCATCGCATCCGGAATTTCCTGACGGCGCCGGAAAATATTCTCCAAAACAACAATGGAGTTATCCACCAGCATTCCGACCGTAATCGTAATCGCACAAAGCGTTACCAGATTCAGCGTAATACCAAGGAATTTCATCACCGAAAAGGCTGCGAGAAGCGAAGCCGGGATCGAAATGGCGACAATCATTGTCGTTCTCAAATTTCTCAAAAACAGGAATACGACGACGATTGCCAGAAGGCCTCCCGTGATCGCCGATTCCGCAACAGACGAAATGGACGCATTGATATAGTCCGACTGATCTTCTCCCACCGTAAAGGACATCTCCGGGTAGTCCTTTTCCATTTTGTCAATGACCTGGTGCACCGCCCGGCAGGCTTCCACCGTATTTGCATCCGACTGCTTGGAAATCATAACGCCGATCGCCGTTTTTCCATCTACTCTTGTAATGCTCTCCTGCTCTTCATACCCTTGGGTGACCGACGCAATGTCACCGAGCCGTACGATACTTCTGTCCGCAATGGTGAGCGGTAAATTCTCGATATCCGAAACATCGCTGAATTCTCCGATTGTTCGAACTACGACCTCTGCATCACCCCGCCGAATATTTCCGGACGGCAGATTGATATTCTCCGCAGCCAGCAGCTGTGCTACCGAAGACAGCGACAGCCCGTAAAGATTCAGCTCTTCCTGCGAGAACTGAATGGCAACTTCCTCATTGAGTCCGCCCTGCACGCTGACAGAGGCAACGCCGGAGGCCCGTTCAAAATACGGCACCAGATCGTCCTCAATCTTCGCCGTCAGTTCCGAGAGCGTCATCTCATCGGAGGATATGTAAAGCTGCACAATCGGCATGCTGTTCATATCCATTTTCATTACCATCGGCTCCGTCGCCGTATCCGGAAGATAATCCGAAATCAGGGCGATTTTTTCCCGCATATCGAGCGTCGCAAAATCCATGTCGCGCTTCATTTCAAACTGAACCGCAACCAGCGATACGCCCTCCATACTGTAGGAAATCAGCTTTTCCATTCCTTCCACCGAAGCCAGCGCCGATTCGATCGGCACCGTCACCATGCTCTCTACTTCTTCCGGGGAGGAATTGCTGTAACTTGTCATGACCACCGCGACAGGCAGCTCAATATCCGGCATCAAATCGAGCGGAATACCGATCACGGAAAAAATACCGAGTACCACAACGATCAAAAGAATCATCACCGTAGCAACCGGTCGTTTAATAGATATCGTTGATAAATTCATATATGAAATGCCCCTTTTTTTCTACTTGATGATGTTGACCTTTTCGCCCTCTTTGACAAAATTCTGTCCCGAGATCACGACCGTATCTCCTTCTTTTATGCCGGAGACAATCTCGACGGATTCTCCGTTATCAATCCCGGTCGTTACTTCCTTAAAGGATGGGATATCGTTATCATCCAGCGTGATCGCAACCGTTTTTCCGTTCTTCGTCAAAACGGCATCCGACGGCAGACAGATTGCTTCTTTGGATTCCTCCGCCGTGAACTTCACTTCTGCGAACATTCCCGAAACCAGCTTACCGTCCTCGTTATCCAATGTGATGGTAATCGGATAGGTCAATGTCCCGAGCGCCGGAGCCGGCGAAAATGCCGTTACCGTTCCGCGGTGCGGTTCATCTCCGAGAGCTTCTACATAGACCTGCACTTCGTCCCCAATGCTGATATACCCCGCCAGATTCTCCGAGACGGTCGATGAAATTTCAAGTGCATCCGTATCTGCGACAGACGCCGCCATTGTCTGGGACGCCATATTCCCGACCGAAACATTCAGAGATGTCACATATCCGTTGATCGGCGATGTAACGCTGTAATAACTGTACGCCTCGGCGGCGGCATTGTAGCTTTCCTTTGCCGCGATATAATTGACCTCGCACGCATCAAAATCCGACTTGCTTACCGCGCCTTCCCGGTACAGAGTCTTCATATTGCTGTAAGTATTGGAGGCCAGATTATAGGCTGCCTTCGCCTGATTATAGGTTGTCTGTGCCTGCGTTTTATCGATTTCGAACAGCACAGTCCCGGCTTTGACATAATCCCCGACTTTGACATGCACTGCCGTAACCTGTCCCGCAACCATCGGGACGATGGCCGCTTCCTCCGCCGGTGCGATTCTTCCGGACAGCGGAACGGTTGATGAAATATCCGTATAAGCAGCGGTCATAACCTTGACCCCGATCGGCTCTTTTGCTTCCGTTTCCGGATGAACGATTCCGATTACAAAAGAAACAAGGCGAAAAAGTACAAGAAGCACAAGGAGAAGAATCAGGACGGCTGCCGCCTTATGCTCCTTTGCTTTCTGTACCAGGCCTTTCTTCACTGCTGCATTTTCCTCTTTCAAAATTCAAGTCCTCCTAATATTTTTCATTCTTTCTTTGATCGATTGCTTTCGCCGCAAATTACCGACCCGCGGGTCGGAACAGAAATATCATATCCTAACTTTATGCGTCTGTCAACAAAAACCGACCCGCGGGTCGATAAAAATTCCGTGAAAAACAACCGGTTTTGTGATACGATGTCTGTATTATCCGAAAACAGAGCTTCGCCTGTTTTCAGTCCGTGAAAGGAGTCTATTTTTATGCCCAAAAAAAAGAAGCCTCGCGTGGATGCCGCTGCCCTCTCAAAAGCCCGGAGCGGCGAAGCCCTGCCCTCCTTTTCGGAGGAGGCCGTCACCGCGATTTTGGATCATCTGAAAGAGCAATTTCCGGAAGCCGGATGTGAGCTTGTCTTTGCAGACCATTTTCAGCTTCTCGTTGCTGTTGTTCTCTCCGCGCAGACAACGGACAAAAGCGTCAATCGCGTCACACCGGCACTGTTTGAAAAATATCCGAATGCCTTTGCAATGGCTCGCGCCGGCGAAACGGAAGCCGAAGCACAGGGACTTGATTTATCCTCTTTGACCGCCGATGAGC
>CAKQWL010000075.1 GCA_934278965.1 uncultured Clostridia bacterium
CGGTGGACTCCTCTTCCGCCTTTACTTCCCAAAATCCTCATCCATCGCCTGCTTCGTGGCATGCGCCACGAAAGCACATTTCTTCTCCGGCACTGCCGACAGCGCAACCCGCAGGCCCTTTGCCAGCGGAACGGCAAAAATTCCTTCTTTCTGCAGGATCTCCCCGACCTGCTCCGGTGCTGTACACGGTACCGATGCAAAGAATCCGGAATCATACGGTAATGTTTTCAATCCGCATTCTTCTGCGGCATCCTCAAAAGCTTTTCCTCTTGCCAACAGCATTTTTCGGCTCTCATCCCGCTCTCGATCCACCTCTTCCTTGAGCGCCGCATCCCGATAAAGATTGATCAGGAGCTGCTGCGCCGCTCTCGTCCCGTTAGACCAGGTGCCGCGACTTGAAAAAGTCATAACATTTTTGAATTCTTCGCAGATTTCCGCGCTTTTACTCATACAGATCAGCGCTCCGCACCGCATGCCATACAGCGTAAAGCTCTTCGACGCACTGTAGCTCAGAAGGCCAAGGACATTTTCCGGCAAATCCGAAAAAAGCTCCAGAAAGCTCCGTGCCTGATCCGGATCCTCCGTAAAATCAATATAAGCGGCGTCCACAAAAATCGTCAGCCTTTTTCCCGCTTCCGCGTGTCTCCGACAGACATCCAGCACGCTCTGCCAATCGTCATTCGTCAATGAAAAACCGGTCGGATTATGCGCCGGCGTATTGATAATCATCAAAAGAGAATCCTGCACGGCAAGATATTTCTCGACACATTCCTCGAATGCCCGGATATTATACCGTCCGTTTTCATCAAACAGCGCATACGTATCCAGTTTCCGGTAACTCTCCGTCACCAGGGTCTGATAGGCCGCCCAGTACCAATCGCTCGTGATCACCGTATCCCCTGCTTCGGAATAATTCACGATCGCGTTGTGAATCGTTCCGGCACCGCCCGGCGTTGCGCAGGCCGCTGTATAAAGATCCGGCTTATGAGTACCAAACGCATACTTTTGAACAATCTCCAGATACTCCGGCAGACCCAAAATCGGCGCATAAGCGGCAAAATCATCCGGTGTCAGCCCTCGAAGCGCCTTCTCGACCGCCTCAAATACAATCAATTTTCCGTCATCATCCAGAAGTGAACCGATCGTCGCATTGATCACCTTTTCTTTTCCGCAGCGTGCCGCCATTTCCTGTGCCCGGCTCGATATTCCGAAAATTTTATCGGTAAAATTCAGTTCTCTGTTGTTTTCTTCCGCAAAAATTAATTTTTCCATTTAATACCTCATCTGCCTTTTTTCTGTGACTTCTATAAATATATGCACCTATTATATCGCCTGCTTCCTGCGTTGACAAGAATTATAGAAATATTTTGAGTATCTTTTTTACACTTTGCGGAGACAATACCTTTGAACGGAGGTAAACATGATGCGACAGGAAAGAAAAAAAGAGAGAAATAAAGCTGCGATCTCGCTTGTGCTGTGTTTCAGCGTGATTGCGATCGCTTCCGTATTTACCGTTAAATCGAGTATTCAAAAACTGGGTCTTGCCGATTCCAATCCGGATGTACCGCCGTCACTCCAGCAGGAGCAGGCGGTTACAAAACCGATTCCGACTGTGGACAGCCAAAGCAGTAAGCCGGATCAGAAGGAAAATAACGCCGAACCAAAGTTTGAAAAACCGCTCAGCGGTGAGGTCATCCGCGAATTCAGTTCCGATACACTTGTGTATTCCAAAACATTGGATCAGTACATGACACATTACGGCACCGACATTGCCGCGCCGGCCGACACACAAGTCAAAGCGGTCGCAGACGGTACCGTTACCAAGGTATATACGGATAACAAATACGGGATCACCATCGAAATCGACCACGGTGACGGACTTCGGAGCATTTACGCCAATCTCTCCACGGACAGCATGGTGGAAACAGGCGATGTTGTCACAAAAGGTCAGGTTATCAGCGGGGTCGGAAATACTTCCCTTTTTGAGTCTCTGGATGAGAGCCATCTGCACTTCGAGATGCAAAAAGATGAAACGGCAGTCGATCCTCGCTCCTATCTTGAATTTTAATCTTGAATTCGAATGAAGGACAATAAAAGGCAGTGCGGGGTTTTCGGACTGTCTTTTATTTTTTGTTGTTTTTAACAATAATATTCAATTTTGTTGTTGACTTATCACAATTTTTTAGGTATTATAGTAACAATTTCAATCAGGGCGGCGCTCTGACGCCGAAACAACGCCGCTTGACGGCATAAACGAAATGGGGTGTAATCAATATGAATTATCAATTTCCTGTAACACGAACTACCGCTCCGAAGCAGAAACCGGATCCAAACACGCTGCCTTTCGGCACTGTCTTTACCGACCATATGTTTGTCATGGAGTATACGCCTTCCGGCGGCTGGCAAAATGGCCGCATTGTACCTTATGCACCGATCCAGCTCGATCCGGCCGCCATCGTGCTTCACTACGGGCAGGAAATGTTTGAGGGCCTGAAGGCCTATAAAACCGCAAGCGGAAGAGTGCAGCTTTTCCGTCCGTATATGAACGCCAAAAGAACCAATCGGACAAACGATCGTCTCTGCATTCCGCAGATCGACGAGGAGCTTTTCGTTTCGGCGATCAAAGCATTGGTCGATGTCGATCAAGATTGGATCCCGCAGGGAGAGGGAACCTCCCTCTATGTGCGCCCGTTCATTTTCGGCGATGAACCCTATCTGGGCGTCCGCGCTTCCAAAACATATCGCTTCATGATTATTTTAAGTCCGGTCGGCCCGTATTTTTCCAGCGGTCTTCAGCCGACAAAAATGTATGTGGAGGATCAGTACATCCGGGCGACCGCCGGCGGGACCGGAGAGGCAAAATGCGGCGGAAATTACGGTGGTGCACTGAAGGCTCAGGAAATCGCCCACGAAAAGGGCTATGAGCAGATTCTCTGGCTCGACGCGCACGACCGGAAGTACATCGAAGAAATCGGATCAGCGAACGCTTTTTTCGTCATTGGAGACGAGGTTGTCACCAGCCCTCTTTCCGGCACAATTCTTCCCGGCATTACGCGTGATTCGATCATCGCCCTCTGCAGACACTTTAACATCAAGGTTTCCGAAAGAAAGCTTTCCATCGACGAATTACGCGAAGCTTACCGCGCAGGACAGCTTAAAGAAATGTTTGCTTCCGGCACCGCCGCAATCGTCGCACCGATCGGTGAATTGCTCTATCAGGACCAGCTGATGACGATTAACAACGGAAAGATCGGACCGATCGCACAAAAAATGTATGATACGATTTACGGCATCCAAACCGGACGCGTTGACGATTTTATGAACTGGACCGTTGCCGTAGAATAATCCTCTTCGGCCTCCGCCGCATCCGGCGGGGGCCGAAACCACAGAAAGGCAAAAAACGATGAACAGCAGCTTACTTGAAATCCAGCGCGGACTCGCGCTCCTTTCCGTCTTCCGCACCCTTTCGAACGATCCCCTTCTTCGATCGCTTTCGGAGCTTCTGTCCCGGCTCGAAACAAAGAATAAGGGAGCGAAAGAGACAGAAGAAGCGGAAGAAACGAAAATCCAAAATCTTCTTTCGGCCTACGGCGCGTTCTGTGCCGCCGTTTACGACGCCGGCGGCCATCTTGCCGACGCAGTTGAGCAAATGGTTCTGGAAAGCGAAAACGCCTGTCTCCGCACCGCTCTCCGCGGGCAGAATCTCTCTGATGCGCTCCTATCCGCCGCCAAGCGGGATCTCGCCCTGCTGGAACGGATCGCCGTTCTGACGCCGGAAGATTTTTCCGAAGTATCGCGTATTGCCGATTTCCATGAAACACTTCCCGGTTGGAGCACCTCTTCCAAGAACATTTCGAGGCCCTTTTTCACGATGCTTTCGAATCTCGAAAGCACAGGATACGGGATTTTCCGCTCCGGCAGGGTCTTTCGAATCCGCAAGGACGGCACCCTTTCACCCCTCGACCATCGGCGCATTCTGCCGATTTCTTCTCTCTACGGCTATGAACGCGAACGCCGCCTTGTTCTCGACAACACCCGCGCGCTGGCCGAAGGCGGCAATCCGGCTCATGTCCTTTTATATGGAGATGCGGGCACCGGTAAATCTACCACGATCAAAGCCTGCGCGGCCGAATTTTTTGACCGCGGGCTCCGGTTGATCGAATTAAAAAAGCATCAGCTGCATTTTCTCCCGGATATTACGGAGCAGCTCTCTCAATCGCCGCTCCTCATCATC
>CAKQWL010000076.1 GCA_934278965.1 uncultured Clostridia bacterium
GCAACGCAGATGCTCGATTCGATGATGCGCAATCCGCGGCCGACCCGGGCGGAGGTGACAGATGTCGCAAACGCTATTTTGGACGGAACGGATGCAATTATGCTTTCGGGAGAAACGGCATCCGGCAAATATCCGCTGGAGAGTGTTTTAATGATGGACCGAATTGCGAAGAAAGCGGAGTCAATCCTGCCGCATGAGGAGATCGATTGGCAGGCGGCCATGCGTAAGGACGGGACGATTACGGACGCGATCAGTCACTGCACCTGCATGGCGGCAAAGGAACTGGGAGCAAAAGCGATCCTGACGCCGACCAGCAGTGGAATGACGGCGTTTGCCGTTGCGAAATTCCGGCCTGCCGTACCGATCATTGCACCGACTTATCAGGAATATGTGGCGCGCCGTCTGGCCCTCTGCTGGGGGACAGAACCGGTCGTCATCGAAAAAGCGGAGCACCAGCGGGATGTTTATGCGCATGCGATCAATGTCCCGAAGGCAAAAGGGATGATTGCCGACGGGGACTGCGTCATTATTACCTCCGGTGTGCCGTTAATGGTCAAGGGCAATACCAACCATATGCGGGTACATATTGTCGGAGAACAGCTTGGATAGGAATACAGCGGAAAAGGCTTGACTTTCCGAGATCTGCTTGTTAAAATGTAGGGAAAATGAGGTCGTTTTCTAAAGTCCTTCGCCGTAAGGCGGAGGACTTTTCCATAGTAGAATGCAAGAATCGGATTCCAACAATAAAATTCAAAGAAAAATAATTGCTGACGCGGAAAGAGTGAATGCAGTGAACGAGAAACGGGAGAAGAAGGGTACGGAAAAAAGCGGCCATCCGGAGGTGATTCTGATCGGAATCGCAGGCGGAACGGGAAGCGGCAAGAGCACGATGATTCATCGCAACAAGCAGGAATTTGACGAGCAGATCACAATCATCAGCCATGATTCTTATTACAAACGCCACGACGATATTCCTTACGAGGAACGGGTGAAGCTGAATTATGACCATCCGGATGCTTTTGATACGGAATTGATGATGGAACATATCCGGAAATTAAAGCAGTGGAAAAAGATCGCGTGCCCCGTGTATGATTTTACCGTGCACAATCGGTCAGAGAAGACAGTAACATTGTCACCGTCGAAGGTGATTATCGTGGAAGGGATCCTCATTTTTGAAAACAAAGAGCTGCGGGACATGTGCGACATGAAGGTGTTCATCGACACGGACGCCGATGTACGGATTTTAAGGCGTCTTCTGCGGGATGTCCGTGAACGCGGGCGGAGCCTTGATTCTGTCGTAAAGCAGTATCTTTCCACGGTAAAGCCGATGCATGAGCTTTTTGTGGAGCCCAGTAAGAAATATGCCGATATCATTATTCCGGAGGGAGGATACAATCTGGTGGCGCTGGGAATGCTGATCCACCGGATCAAGGCTCTCCTGGCAGAGGAAGAGAACGCAGAGACAAAAAGCGTATAAAAATATCTTTGAAATGCAGCAAAACGCATAGAAAACCGAAAGTAAGAGAATAAGAGGAATAGAAGAGAAGATGGAAGAAACACAGGAAATGCGGGAGCCTGAGGCGGCAGCGCGGGCAGGCGGAAACCGGATTCAGCAGAAGAAAAAATCAACAGGAAACAGGGAATCGGCAGGAAGCAAGGTGGTGCTGTACGGTCTTGCGGTACTCCAGTCGATTGTATGGGGATTTTCTTTCCTCGGGACCAAGACCGCACTTGCGGTGCTGATCCCAATTGAGATTGTCGCGATCCGCTGGACGATTGCGGCGACCGTACTGGTCCTTCTTACCGTTGTGGGCGTTATTAAGGTAAATTTCAAAGGCAAAAATTTAAAACCGCTGATCGGAGCGGCAGTCCTGCAGCCGTGCATTTATTCCGTCTGCGAAGCATACGGCGTCAGCCTGACCACGACTTCGGAGTCCTCGATTCTGGTGGCGATGGGGCCGGTTGTTGTTGTTTTGTTATCGGTGGTCTTTCTGAAAGAGAAGATCAGCGCCGCTTCGGCGGGAGCAGTCGTGATGGCTTTTGTCGGCGTAATCATTGCAATTTCAACGAATGAATCCTTTTCACTGGGCGGAAAATCCCTCGGATACCTGATCATGGGGATCGGGGTTGTGACCTGTTCTT
>CAKQWL010000077.1 GCA_934278965.1 uncultured Clostridia bacterium
AGAGTAGTAGACATGCATACGATCAAACCGATCGATCGGGAATGTATTCTGAAAGCGGCAAGAGAAACCGGAAAAATCGTAACGGCCGAAGAGCACTCGGTGATCGGCGGTCTTGGATCGGCGGTCGCGGAGGTAACAGCACAGGAATATCCGGTAAAGATCGCGATGGTCGGTCAGAAGGATACCTTCGGGGAATCCGGAAAGCCGGCAGAGCTTCTTGAGAAATACGGTATGACAGCGAAGGATATCGTACTTGCGGCGAAGAGCCTTTAGTGAATTTCCCGGAACTTGCGGGAGCAGGACAAAATAAGCGCATATCAAACTCCTTTTCCGAATAGATTGAATTAAGTTTGTGAGGAAGGGAGTTTTTTATTGTGAACAGCAGTTGGAAAGAAAAGGTGAAGCTGCCGGGATTCGGTGATCATAAGACATTCAAGATCGTTCTTTTGGCGGCGGTCGTTGTCATCGGGATTATTCTGATATCAAATTTTGCACGGGGTGATGAAAAGGTGGAATTCAGAGTACTGAGTGAGCAGGAAATTCCTCAGGAGATTACATCACAGGTGATTCCGGAGTATCGGGATCTGGAGCGGGCATTGGCCTGTGTTTCGGAGGATCGGGTTTATGTCCTTGTGACACGGGGCGAAAAGCCGACGAGCGGTTACGAGGTGTCTATCGACCAGATGATGCTAGAGGACGAGAACGGAAACCGGAACCTTGTCGTCTACGCAAAATTTAAAGATCCGGAGCCGGGAAATGCTCTCGCGCAGGTGCTGACTTACCCGCTTCAGGTCGCGGAGACGGATTTAGAGGCGCTTCCGGACAGCATCGAGCTCCGTGTGAAGTATTAAGCAGTGAATCAAAATGTTTTGAAACGGACGAAATGCTTTTGTAAATTTTTATAGAAAAGAATCCGAGCGGCGAAAACCGGAGTGTGCAGCCTGAAATTTGGCGGTACACCCCGGTTTGCTTTCATTTTCTTCCTCTTTTGTTGCTAAGTTCCACATAGTATGATATCCTTTTTGTAAGGATTCGCAGGCGAAATTTACGAGAGCCGGTTTATATGGGAGCAGCAGCTTGCTGCTTTGGATATTTGTAGAGATGTACAATCGCTGCCAGACGTCTTCATTATGTAATATGGATGTTTGAAAGATCAGTTGTTGTTTTCGTATCAGAGGTGGTTTTTATAGATGATGGCATTAACAAGAGCGCAGATCGTGCTGCAAACAGATTCGGAGAAACGGTTAAACAGCAGTATCGGTTCTCTGATGCAGGGCGTATTGATGCAGCATATTGATCCTGATTATGGAGAGATTCTGCACCGTTCGGAACTGAAACCGTACAGTCAGTATGTATCCTTCGGAGAATCGAAAATACTGTGGACGGTACAGACGCTTACGGAAGAGGCAGAAAAACAAATTATCACTCCACTGCTGACAGGTGAGTTTTCGTCCGTGTATTTGGAACATAAAGATTTAGAACTGCCAATTCTATCGAAGACCGTAACGCACCTAACGGAAGAAACCTTGATGCAGCGAACATTCTTTGCCGAGTGTCCGCGCAGGATACATGTGCGTTTTGCAACACCGTGTTCCTTCAAGAGTCAGGGGAACTATCAGATTTTCCCGACGATTCGATTGATTTTCCAAAGCCTTGTGAACAAATATGATGCAATGAGTGTGAGGAATACGATTTTTTATCCGGAATTGCTCGAAAACTTAGAGCAGCATACAGTGATTACAGAATATAGTCTGCAAAGTAAGCGATTTGGAATAGAAGGCATATCCATCCCATCGTATCAAGGAAATATAACATTAAGAATGTCCGGCCCACAGCAGATGGTGAATCTAATGCATATGCTGCTGCATTTCGGAACATATTCGGGTGTAGGCATCAAAACGGCGATGGGGATGGGTGGCTTTCAAATTGAAGAAAGGAAGCGGATGAATGAGAACAGAATTGTATAAAATCACAACCGGCGGTCTGCTTCACGATATAGGGAAAGTTGTATATCGTACCGGTGATAGGCATACTCATACTCATACAGAAAGCGGTTATGCATTTCTAAAAGAGCAGGCTGCATTAGAGGATGAAGAAATTTTACAGCAAGTGCGGTTTCACCATGCCGGAGAACTGAAGAATGCGGGATTGGCAAAAAATTCTCTGGCGTATATCACCTATATTGCAGACAATATCGCTTCGGCAGCGGATCGCCGCAAGTCGGATGTGCAGGGATATGGTTTTTCACGAGATCTGTCGTTGGACAGCATTTTTAACTTGCTGAACGGCAATGATGAGCAGATGAAATATGCACCGAAGGTGCTGGACGGCAGTATCAATTATCCGACATCGCGTTCGATTCAGTATGATGAAACATTTTACAGCGGGTGTCTGGACAATATTCGGGACAGCATAAAGGGCTTGTATTATAACGAGTCTTATATCAATTCGCTGCTCGAAGTGCTGGAAGCGAATCTGACATATATTCCGTCGTCTACCTCCAGAGAAGAAGTTGCGGATATTTCGCTGTTTGACCACAGTAAGCTGACGGCTGCGCTCGGATGCTGTATCTGGGAATATCTTGATGCACAGAGAGTGGAAGATTATCGGGAGCGGCTTTTTACACAGGCGGCATCGTTCTATCAGGAAAAGGCGTTCCTGCTGTACAGCTTCGATCTTTCCGGCATACAGGATTTTATCTATTCTATCGCGGACGATGGTGCGCTGAGAGCACTGCGGGCGCGTTCCTTCTATCTGGAACTGTTGATGGAGCATCTGGTAGATACGCTGCTGGAGCGTGTCGGTCTTTCCCGTGCGAACTGCATTTACTGCGGAGGCGGACATGCCTATCTGCTGTTCGCCAATACGGAACAGACCATCAAGACGGTTACGGCGTTTGAAAATGACATCAACAGCTGGTTTTTCGATGCCTTCGGCACTGCACTCTATGCGGCAGGCGGCTATGCATCATGCTCGGCCAACGATCTCAAAAATGATCCGACCGGAACCTATAAACAGATTTTCAGGGAAATATCCAATCACATTTCTGAACGCAAATTAAAACGATACACAGCGGCGCAACTGACCGGCATCAATCATCGATCGCTGCAGGATGATGTGCGCGAGTGCAGAATTTGTCATCGTACTGACCGGTTAGGTGAAAACGGCAAGTGTTTGATTTGTGAAGGAATGGAGCGGTTTTCCAAAGAAATTCAGACCAAAGAGTTTTTTGCGGTCACTAAGAATAAGGATGGTGATCGGCTGCTCCCGTTACCGGACGGCTGCTATTTGGCGGCGGATAATGAGGAGGAATTGCGGCAGAGAATGCGATCGGATGAAGGATACCTGCGGGCATACTGTAAAAACAAGCCTTACGCCGGTCAGGATATTGCGGCAAAACTGTGGGTCGGCGATTATCAGAACGGTGAAAGCTTCCAGGACCTGGCACAGGCGGCAGGCGGTATTCGCCGTTTGGCGGTGCTGCGGGCCGATATTGACGATCTGGGACAGGCTTTTGTCAGCGGGTTTGAGAGTGACAAGCATGGACAGAAATATGTAACGCTTTCCCGTACGGCAACTTTTTCCCGTAAGCTGGCACTCTTCTTTAAGCTCCATGTAAATACGCTGCTGCAAGAGGGCCGCTATTCTATACGGCTGGATGAAGAGACGGGCGAGCGCAGAGCAGCCATCGTTTATTCCGGCGGCGATGATATGTTTATCATCGGTGCGTGGGATGACATTATCGGTTTTGCTGTAGATTTAAATGACAGTCTGGGTGACTACGCACAGGGTACATTGACAATCTCAGCAGGTATCGGCATTTATCCGGAGAAGTATCCGGTAGCGGCAATGGCACGGCAGACCGGAGAACTGGAGGACGCATCGAAGGCGTATCCGGGTAAAAATGCGGTCACACTGTTCGACGAGAGCGGAACGTACAGCTGGGATGAATTCATCAATGATGTGTTATCAGAAAAATATGAGTTGATCCGGGATTTTTTCCAGACCATGCAGGATTACGGCAAGAGCTTTCTCTATCGTCTGCTGGAGCTAATGCGGAACCGCGGGGAGAATATCAATCTGGCTCGCTATGCTTATCTGCTGGCAAAGATGGAGCCGGGCGAGAAGGCACCGACCGAAAACAAAAAACTGTATCAGGAATTTTCCCGAAAGATGTATCAGTGGATGCTGGATGATGAAGCGTGCAGACAGGCTGTTACAGCAATTTATATCTATGTGTATACCATTCGAGGAGCTGCGGAGGGTGAGCAAACATGAAAATCAATAAACAGAATTATGTTGATGAAGCGGAACGCGCCATTCAGGGATTGATCAGAACGGACAAGTCCGGAAAGAAAAAACTGGATTTAACAACTTCCAAAATCCGGAATATCCTTTCTATGGTATCGGAGTTGTATACGGATGCGCAGCATAGCCGCGAAGAAAAGCTGAGCGAAGATATGGTCAGCCGGGTACAGTACTTGAAAATGCGTATTGCATATGAAGCCGGTCGTGAACCGAAAACGGTATATCCGTTTGTAATGGAAGCAAGGCTGCTCGAATATGTAAATGAAATTGGCAGCAGCCGCCAAAATTTGATTTTGTTCTGCAGCTACATGGAGGCACTGGTGGCCTATCATAAGTTTTATGGCGGACGCGACGATTAGGAGAGGGGATAAATACGATGTTTGCAAAAGTTGAAATTACAGGTACATTGGAAGTATTAACAGGTATGCACATCGGCGGCTCATCTGCATTTGCAGCAATCGGTGCGGTGGACTCCCCAATCGTGCGTGATACGCTGAGTGATATGCCGATGATCCCGGGCAGCAGTCTGAAGGGCAAGCTGCGTACTTTGCTGGCGCAGAAATATAATGCGGGCATTTCTCGGTCGTACGATGATGATGCTCCGGAAATCCTGCGTTTGTTCGGCAGTGCAAAGAAAGCCGCCGTCTCACGCAGCCGCCTGCTGTTCCGCGATATGGTATTAGACAACATGGAGGAACTTCGCGGATATGGACTGCACTCGGCAACAGAAGTAAAATTTGAAAATAGCATCAATCGTGTAACGGCAATTGCGAATCCTCGCCAGATTGAACGCGCAATCCGCGGCACGAAATTTGCGCTTAATATCATTTATGATATGCAGAATGAGGCGGAGGCTGCTGCTGATATGCAGCTGCTTGCCGAGGCTATGCAGCTGCTGGAATTTGACTACTTAGGCGGACATGGTTCGCGCGGATACGGCAAAGTGAAGATTTCCGACATTCAGCTTCGACCGGTTGTGGGCGAGGTCAGTGATGCTCTGCTCGAACAGTGCAGAGCGGCTTTCAAGGGAGTGTAAGTCATGAAATTTGCGGTTTATAAATTGAGCTTTGCCGCAGGAGTACATTTTGGTACCGGTACACTGGTAAGCGGAGCGAGTACCTTGCCGGCGGATTCGCTGTTCTCTGCGCTGTGTATAGAAGCAGCACAGCAGGGAGGGGCGTGTGTATCCGCATTGGCAGATCTGGTAAAGCAGCAGACATTACGCATCAGCGATTTA
>CAKQWL010000078.1 GCA_934278965.1 uncultured Clostridia bacterium
ATTTGAGTGGAGCTGTTCTTAGTACGAGAGGACCGGGATGGACATACCTCTGGTGCACCAGTTGTTCTGCCAAGGGCATAGCTGGGTAGCCACGTATGGACGGGATAAGCGCTGAAAGCATCTAAGTGCGAAGCCCCCCACAAGATAAGATTTCCTCCAGAAATGGTAAGACTCGTGAGAGACGATCACGTTGATAGGTCGGAGGTGTAAGTACAGTAATGTATTAAGCTGACCGATACTAATAGGTCGAATGCTTGACCAATGGTTTAAAGGTAGGAGAAAGCTTTTGCATAGAAGACATCTGTTCAGTTTTGAAGGTACAAGAAAACCTTCATAAAGGACGCGATGTAGGAATACATTGCGGGAAAATCCGGTGACTATAGCGGGGAGGATACACCTGTTCCCATCTCGAACACAGTAGTTAAGCTCCTTAGCGCTGATGATACTTGGCGGGAAGCTGCCTGGAAAAGTAGGTCGTTGCCGGTTTGAGAAAAGCAGACACAAGATGTGTCTGCTTTTTCTTTTGCTGCCTTTTGCTATTGAGAGAAACTTCCCGTTTGTCAGATACGGCGGGATATGGTATAATAAATTGATTTTTGTAAGGAAGGGTATTGTTATGGGGATGAAAAGTGTAAAGCCGGGCAGAGGACCGTCTGCGATGGGTGCGGCGGCGTCGATTTTTGTGGTTCTTTTTGGATGTATTTGGATTGGAGTGGCGGTTTCGAGCGGTGCACCGTGGTTCTTTGCTTTGTTCGGGATTCTCTTTATCGTCATGGCTGCTGTGCAGGGAATTTACAATTTTAAAAATGCGACGGGGAAAGCGCGTTACTCCTCTTTTGATATTGTCGATGCAGAGAGTGAACCGGATCCTCTTAACGAGTATTTCGGGGAAGATCGGGAACGCAAAATTGAAAATAATGCGGATACGGAAGCGGATGCGGGAGAGCGGCGTTTCTGTCCGTATTGCGGTGCAGGTATCCGGGGTGATTTTCGCTTTTGTGCGAAATGCGGAAGAGAGCTGCCGGATTGGCAGAATGACGAAGGATAGATATAGGCGAAGGATGAAAGATCAAAGGATGAAAGCACGAAGATAGCAGAGAGGAGTGCAAACGCAGGGTGGCCATATTAAAAATTATTTTTGTAGCGGTTTGTACGATTCCGTTTTTTTATCTGGCGGTTATATTGATATCCAAATGTATCGACGATGTACTGAAAAAATGAGAATGGAATCGATCAATGGAACCGGCAGCGGTATTCTATAGAGTGAATAGTGAGTGAGATGAGAAAAGGACTTTTTATTTCGATCGAGGGGCCGGACGGATCCGGGAAATCAACACAGATTTCGATATTAAAAGAATACTTTTGTTCTAAAGGAAGAGATGTTCTTCTGACAAGGGAGCCGGGAGGAACGGCAATCGGAGAAAAGATCCGGGAGATTATTCTGGATCGAAATAATTCGGAAATGGTTTCGATGACGGAGGCACTTCTTTACGCGGCATCAAGAGCACAGCATGTGGCACAGGTGATTCGTCCGGCATTGGAAGCAGGGAAGATTGTCATTTGCGATCGCTTTGTAGATTCGAGTATCGCTTATCAGGGATACGGACGGGAACTGGGAGAGAGCGTCTGCGTGATCAATGAATACGCGGTGGACGGATGCCTTCCGGATCTTACATTTTTATTGAAGATAGACCCAAAGGTCGGAAAGGGACGCATCCGTTTTGAGGACCAGGACCGTCTGGAGCAGGAAAAGTTGGAATTTCATCAGCGGGTATATCAGGGATATGCAGCACTGGAGGCGGCGTCGGAACGGATCATCGGAATCAATGCGGAGCGCGGGATCGAAGAGATCAGTCGAGATATCATTTTGGAGACGGAGCGGTATTTGAGAGAACGAGGAATAGAAAATGACCTTTGAAGACTTAAAGGGAAATGAGAAAATTTTCAGTGAGTTGGAAAGAGCGATTTGTTCCGGAAGACTTTCACACGCGTATATTCTGGAGGGCTCCCGGAGTTTACAGAAGGACAAAATTGCGGAAGCCTTTGTCTCGGCGATTCTCTGCGAGGAAAAAAGAGGGATCGGCTGCGGAAGATGCCGGATTTGCAGGAAGGTCGAAAACGGAAATCATGAGGATGTATTTTGGATTCGAAAAAAAGGCAGTTCAATTCGAGACGAGGAGGTGGCTGCGCTGCAGGATCACCTCAGAACAAAACCGCTTGGAGAGCGGAGCATAGCGGTGATTGAGGACGCGGATACAATGACAATCTGGGCTAAGAATCGTCTTTTGAAAACCTTAGAGGAACCGCCTTCGGGAGCGGTGCTGATTCTGCTCTCAGAAAATGTTGAGAATCTGCTCCGAACGATTGTATCAAGGTGTATCGTCATGAGGCTTTCGGAGTGCGGCGGCATGGAGGACAAGGAATTATCGGAATTGGCCGGGAAAACGGCAAGGGCTTTGATTTCGGGGATTTCATTCCGTGAGCTAAGGAACCTTTTAGGCGATGTGATTTCGGATCGGGATCGGGCACAGCTTTTTTTGGATGAATTGGAGATCTTTTACGGAAAGGCTGCGATTGGGGAGGATCCGGAAAGCCGATTGTATGAGAAAGAGTATTTGTACCGTCAGGCAGCTGCGATTGAGGAAGCACGCCGTGACCTTCGGCGGCCGGCTGTTATTGTCGGATATGTGATGAAAGGGTTTCTCCTGAAGTCGATGCGGTAAGAAGAGGCAGGGAAGACACGGGAGAGAAAAGCAAGGAGAATCGAGAAATGGTGAAAGTAGCAGGCGTTAAATTTAAAAGCGTCGGAAAGGTATATTATTTTGACCCGGATGGATTGGAAGTTACCGTCGGGAGTCATGTTATTGTGGAAACGGCGCGCGGTATGGAGTTTGGA
>CAKQWL010000079.1 GCA_934278965.1 uncultured Clostridia bacterium
GGCGCGCGCGCACCTGCGTGTATCCTCTGTCCCGCAGCATTTTTTCCAATTCGTAAACGGTCTCCATTTTTTCGTCCGTAATTTCAGTCCCGTACGGAATCCGGGACGCCAGACAGGCAAATGCCGGCTTGTCCCAGATGACGACCTCGCGCTCGCGGAGCGCCTCCCGGATTTCCGCCTTTGTCAGTCCGGCCTCATCCAAAGGACTCCGAACACCGAGCTCCGCCGCTGCGCGGCTGCCCGGCCGATAATCCCCGCGATCATCCGCATTGCTTCCATCGCAGAAAACAAACCCCTTCTCGTTTTTCTCCCCTGCCGCTTCCGCGCACCGCATCAATTCCGAAAAGACAGATTTTTTGCAATGATAGCACCGATCCTTCGGGTTTGCGCGGAACAGCTCCGGCAGAGTTACCGGCACCAAGAAATGCCGCACGCCGAGACGCGCCGCCTCCTGCCTCGCGTATTCCAGTTCATCCGGCGCAAAATTTGCCGCCTCTGCCGTCACGGCAATCACATTTTCTTTTCCAAGGATTTCTTTGGCGAAGCAAAGCAGAAAGGTGCTGTCCACGCCGCCTGAAAATGCCACGGCGATGCGCCCGCAATCTTTCAAACGCTCCGCAAGATTCTTCAATTTTTCTGATTCCCGCATGTCTCTTTGCTGCATCCTTTCCCATCTCCTTTTTTTGAATTTCTTCTCCGCTTTTGCCCCCGCGCAGCGGCACGCGTTTCTATTTCTCCGTTTCCTTCTGCGGCAGCTGCGACACCATGATCGCCGCGAACATCAAAAGACAGCCGAAAAGCTCCCGGATCGACATCCGCTCGCTCAGGATCGCCGCCCCCGCCAGTACAGAAAAAACAGATTCCAGTGACAGAATCAGCGAAGCACTGGTCGGATCCGTATTTTTCTGTGCCACCACCTGGAGGGTATAAGCCACGCCAACCGAAAGAACACCGGTATAAAAAATCGGGAACCAGCAGGCCAAAATACTCGCCAAAGACGGTGCCTCCCAGAAAATCAAAGGAACACTCAAAAGTCCGCACACCAAAAACTGCATCTGCGAAAGCTGTACCCCGTCCGCATTCTGCACAAAATGATCGATCACTAAGATATGTACCGCAAAGAAAATCGCCGAGATAAAAAGGAGGATTTCTCCTTTTCCAATCGTAGAAAAGCTCTCACCGGCCGGTACGCAGAGAAGGAATAATCCCACCGCGCTTGCGGCAACACAAGCCCATATCGCCGGCCGCACCTTCTGGCGCAGAAAAATCCCCAGCACCGGCACCAGTACAATATACAGTGCTGTAATAAAACCGGCCTTCCCTGCCGCTGTGTACTGCAGCGCCACCTGCTGCAGCGAGCCCGCGATAAAGAGAATGATCCCGCAGCAAAGACCCCCAAGCAGAAGCGGTCTTTTCGATTCCCCTTCACTCAAACCGGTGCTCTCTGCCGCCATCTCTCCCTGCGCTGCTTTCGCCCGCTTCAGATATGCGATCACCGGTGTCAGCACAAGTGCTCCGATCAGTGTACGGATCCCGTTAAAAGTAAAAGGACCGACATAATCCATCCCGGATTTCTGTGCGACAAAGGCCGTACCCCATATAAAAGCTGTCAAAAGCAGCATCAAATTTCCCTGCATTCTCTTGTTTTTCATTGTTGTTTCTTGCCCCTTCTTTTTACGCTTTCTCATTATATAATTTTTTTGCTTCTTTCACAAGGTACAAAGCGATTGTATCTGGAAACTTTCCCGCCGATATGATAGAATGATTGAAAAGAGAAAGGAACTTGCGTATCTATGAAATCCACGATTTATCTGATTCGGCACAGCATCACCGAGGGCAATATCCGTG
>CAKQWL010000080.1 GCA_934278965.1 uncultured Clostridia bacterium
TCGGCCTTCCTCCGCAGTTTCCGCCTCTGTACCGTCTATTCCGGCTTCGGTGTCTCTCTTGCCCGGCGCTTCCGCGATCTCGCCCGGTGTCTCCGCAATCTCCGGCTCTTCCAGTACGAAATCCTCCGGCTCTTTCACTTCGGAAGATTCGGTGTCTGCTTCTTCGTTTTCCGGCTCTTCCATCTCTGCAATCCGTACGGCTTCCGCACTCGCCGATCCCGGCGCACCCTCCGATACCTCCTCGGTGTTCGCTGCGTTCTCGATATTCTCTTTTACGATTTCCTCCGCACCTTCGCCGAGGCTGTCCGCAATCTTCTTTCCGAACAGCTCATCCAGCACCGCAGACGAAAAGCCGATCGGCTGCTCCTTCTTTTCCGGCTCGGCCAGGACATCTTTTTCCAGCTCCATGGTATCAAAGCGCTTGATGATCTCTGTATTATCAAAGATGTCCAGCTCCGGCGTTTCTTTTCCGGCAGGAGGGGCTGCTTCCGTGCCCTCTTCCGTGTTTTTCTCAGGCTCTATGTTCTCCGGCAAAGGTTCCTCCGCAGAGATTTCTTCCGGCAGCACCATGCTTTCTTCCACCGGCTCCTCACCTCTGCCCCGCCGAATCCGTTCGTATTCCCGGTCCAGAAGTTTTTGAAATTCTTCGTTCTTCTGATTAAAGGTATAAAACTTTTCCAGACGCGCGGTATCCCGGCGCATCTCTTTATTGATCGGCTGTCCTTCTCTTCCGCCGCCCTCAAGGAGATCACTTTCAATATCGTCAAGCGTCACCGGTCGAAATTCTTCCGCCGCACCCGGCCTCTCCGTTTCCGTCTCCGGATTCGCCACCGGCCTTTCTTTCGGCTCTTTTACAAACTCCGTTCCGCTCTCTTTGCCAATCTCCGTGACCGTGCCGCGTTCCCAATCCACCCGGACATCTTCCGGGCGCTGAACCCTCGTATGGAATTCATGAACATCCCACACAAATTCACTGGTATCCAGCGTATACGGCTCCGCCGGTGCCGCTTCTCCGTCCCTCATCCGGGAAGAAGCTTCGGTCTCCTCGGGCGGCTCAGGAACCCTGCTGCCGCATCCGCTGCAAAATTTATCATGGTCGCCTATATGTTTTCCGCATTTACTGCAATACACTTCTGTTCCTCACAATCCTTTACACTCTTTCCTTTTTTATCCGGTCCTGCAAAGCATTCGACGCTGCCTGATTCTTTGTGCACCCTGCTCAATCCCGGATCTGGCGTTCGATTTCTTCTTCGGTATAAACCCGCCCGCAGCGATCTCTGTTATAAGGATACAGATCGAGTCCCGCCGCAAGTTCTGCCGCCTCGAAGTCTTCTGCCGCGTCTTCCCGCTCCTCCGGCTTTTCCGCTGGTTTCGTATGCCCGGCATTTTTTTCTTTAAGCCCCTCCGTTTCAGGAGCAGCGACCGGCATTTCAAGAGGCTCCTGGCTTTGGCCCATCTCACGACGCAGTAAATAAAGCTGTGCGTTGATGTGATCCAGCTTTTCTCCGTGCCGATCAACTTTCCAGTACCAAAGCCGCAGCGGGCGCAAAAGAAGCTCCAGCACAATGACAATCAAAAGCACCGCCGCCATAAAAATTAAGGTCGGCAAAGACAAAATAATCAGATCTGCCCATGTGGTTATCACTTCTGAGTTCATCTTCCCAAAGTCCCTCTCCCGAAATTTATGATAGATAATCGTATTATACAATAAAATTCAGATAATAGCAAATAAACATCCTCTCAGATTTCCAAAAAACACATAAAAAAGGAGCGGTTTCCCGCTCCTTGTATATTACGAGAGGTTCGGTCATCTCTGCCGCACAAGGGACCGTTTCTTTTCCGGATCCGGTCTCTTGTACACTCCGCCCCGCTGCGTCCGTATTGAGCAGCGCGCTTTTTTGCCCCAATCTCTCCTTGCTGCTTAGTGTATCCAAATTTGCTTTCCCTATGAAAGAAATTTGAAAGGAATTTTTTGGTTCCTACATTTCGCCCAGCCACTTATTCATGATTTCGTCATATTTTCCGTTTGCCTTGATGTTCGCAAGACCGGCATCCAGTTTTTCAAGCAGCTCGGTATTGCCTTTTTTAACAGCAAACGCAAAATTTACTTCTCCCTCGATCGGTCCGGCAATCTTCGTCTCGCCCTCGGCCTGCTGCATATACCATCTCATAACCGCCGATTCCGCGAACACCGCATCCACATCGCCGTTCAGAAGCTGAATCATACATCCGTCAAATCCCGGCAGGAGCACGGCTGCACCCAGCTCTCCGTTTTCTTCCATTTTCAAAATCTTATCCCCGTATGCCGAGCCGACCTGACTTGCAACCTTGTGATCCTTCGTCAGAGAAGCCTGTCCTGTGATCTCATCGTTATCAGCCTTGACCAGGAGAGCCTCACCGCCCGTATAATACGGCTCCGTGAAATCGACCTTCTCTCTTCTCTCCGGCGGATCGCACCAGAGTCCCGCCGCAATGATGTCCGCGTTGCCCGCATTGATCGCCGGGATGATCGAATCAAACGGCATATCCATATATTCTACCTTAAATCCCTGATCCTCTCCGATCGCATTCAGAAGATCCATGTCCAGACCGACCGGCTCCCCGTTTTCGTCAATGGTATCAAACGGAGGGTAGGTTGTTTCTGTTGCCGCAATATAGGTCGGCATATCCGCATCGCCGTCCGCGCTTCCGTCTCCGCACGCCGCAAAGCTGAATACCAGCGCGAGTACGAGCGCCGCCGAAAAAATTATTTTTGTCTTTTTGCTCATTGTTCCGTCCTCTTTCCTCTTTCTTTTGTTTTGTCGTTTTTATAAATATACACCATATCGATTTTTTATGCAAGTACTTTTTGTGATTTTCTTGAAAAAAATTTTGCTTTCTTATTTATTTATTGTTTTCAATCACAATTTAGCATCGTTTTTCGCCCCTTTCTCCGCGCAAGAGTGGATATCCATACACTTTCATGCATCTAAACAAGAGAGGAAACATAAAAAGGCCCGCTGCCATTTCCGCAGCTGGCCTCGTCTCATCGCCAGGCAGACCGATCATCCGCCTTTTTCTTTTCATTTGCTTATTTCTGTGCCGAATACGCGCGATACAGGAAGGTCACGATCTCGCTGCGGGTGCAGTTCTTGTTCGGTCCGAATAAACCTTTCCCGATACCGTTTGTGATATCTTTTCCCGCAGCCCACGCAACCGCATCCGCGCAATAGCTGTTTCCCGGTACATCTTGGAATGTTACCTTTCCGTTCCTCTGCACTGTACCAAGTGTGCGGAAAAGGAGTGTGCGGAAAAGGAAGGTTACGCTCTGTCCCCGGGTGCAGACCGCATTCGGACTGAATCGGTCGTCTCCGGTCCCCACTGCGATCCCCTGCTCCAGCGCCCAGGCAACCGCCTTCGCATAGTACGCATCCGGTGTAACATCGGTCGGAAGGCGCATTTCCTTCGGCTCCGGAGATCCTGCGGCACGCCACAGGAAAGTGATAATCTGACTGCGGGTACAAAGCTGATCAGAACCAAACAGGTCGTCACGGACGCCGTTTGTAATGCCCTGTTCCACTGCCCACTTTACAGCCTCGTAATAATAATCTTTCTCGGCAACATCCTTAAAGAAAGCCTTCTCCTGCGGTTTGGCAAATTCCGCCTCCACCTTCACATTGCTGCCTGGCATAACGAATGTATACTGGCCATTTCCCTTATCGGTCAGTTTCAACTCGTTGTTATCGGAATCCTTTACCGCAAGACGCTTCAGCTCATATCCACTGTCCGGTTTGACTGAAACGGTCACATTGCTTCCCTTCGAAGCTTTTTCCGGATTCATTGTTACAGAGCCGTTTTTGATGTTCTTCGGAGCATCAATCACATAATTCTGCCCGTTTCCCGAGAAGGACGACGACTTTCCGCCGCCCGACAGCTTCGGAATCGTCAAATCCGACTCCTCTGCCGGATTTTGATTCTCGTCGAAATAAGACCCGCACACACCGCAAACATAATGCGCCTTCATCCCGGCATCACTTCGAGTCGCCGGACATTCCTCGATCAAAGCTCCCAGTGAGTGTGCTGCTTTTTCTCCATATTCCGTATCACAAACGGCACACTTCGCCTTCTCCTGGCAGGTCGCCGTTCCGCCGGCATGAAATTCCGTTTCTGTGCCGTTCAGCGTCACCCGACCGCAGAACATATCCAGTGCCTGAACATCCGCTGCGGAAATTCCATCCAGCGTCAGTACCACCGTTCCACCGTCCTCAATTTTTACATAACCATCTCCGCTCAAATCCGAAAGCGAGCTCAATGAAAATTTCAGCGTCTGATCAATATCATCACCATTGTCCTCTTTAATTTCTCCATTCGGAATGATCGTAAATACGGCGCCTTCCGCGACATACAGCTTTTTGATATTTTCTGTTCTCTCATTACAATAGATATTCCATGGATAACCAAAGCCCCGACGATCCGAAAGTACCCAGATGGAACGCAAATCCGAACTAAAGATACTTCCGGTGCTTCCCGCCTTCGCCTGAACGGTCAAATCAGTGCTGCGTATATCCATATACGCACTTCTGGCCATCTTCACGGTGCCGTCTATTTTAACGGCGTCCAAAGTCAGAACATTTGCAGCAACACCGTCTTCCTCGCAGCCGCTGACATCAAAGGTTCCGCTGATCGTCACCTCGCTGCCTCTTCCAACAACAAAACTCTGCAGGCCGTTCACTTTCAGGAGCGCATCCTTTTCAATCTTGAAATCACCGCTTGACGAACCGGTTCCATTCGGATTGCCGGTGCAGACACCCCAGGTATAATTCGCGCCGGACAAGGTTACCTCCGTATTCCCTTTCAGCAGGAACGCTCCTCCTTCTTTTTCTTGTTCACATAAACCTCTAAACTTGTAACCCTTTCTCCAAAGAATATCAACCGCCTTTGCATTTTTTCTTCCGCATCACCGTTCCGTATGGCAAAAACGAAAACCGCCGAGGCAAAACCTCGGCGGCACCTTTGGTACGCGATCAGGGGTTCGAACCCTGGACACCCTGATTAA
>CAKQWL010000081.1 GCA_934278965.1 uncultured Clostridia bacterium
ACGGAGCGCAGCTACCAGAACAGCACGGTCGGCCTGATCGAAAACGGAACATGGGCGCCGACGGCGGCAAAGGTGATGAGAGGAATGCTGGAAGGCAGCCCGAATCTCCAATTTACCGATACGACGGTGACGATTCATTCGGCATTAAATGAGGAGAGCCGTGCTCAGCTTGCGGCGCTCGCGGACGAACTGTGCAGTCGGTAAAAACGGTAAAAAATTATAAAGCTTTGGGTTTTGAAGGCTCCCGCGTTAAAAGCGGGAGCTTTTTGATTGATGAAAAGGATAGAGTGTGATATAGTAAACGGGTTAAAGCGTGTTTTTGCGGATTTCGAAGCAAAAACGGCGGAAAATGAAGAGAGGAAGAGAAGAAAGGAAGATAGAATGCTGTTTGAAAATATTTCAATTCTGGATGAAAATCTTGAACTGCGGGAAAATAGGTATGTGGGCATAAAAGGCGAGCGCATTGATTATATTGGTAAAGAGCGACCGAAAAACGCTGCGGAATACGGAGAATGTTATAATGGCAGAAACCGTCTTTTGATGAGTGCCTTTTATAATACGCATACCCATTCGCCAATGACGCTGATGCGCGGATACGGCGGCGGGCTGAATCTTCAGGACTGGCTCAACCAGAAAATTTTCCCCTTTGAGGATCACCTGGACAGTCACGCGGTGTATTACGGAACGCTTCTTGCAATGGCGGAATCTTTGGCTTCCGGGATCGTTTCCAGTACGGATATGTATAGTCTTTGTGATGATATTGCGCGTGCGGTGATGGATTGCGGTGCAAAAATGAACATTTCCAGAGGCGTTGTCCATTTTGACAATTCCAATCCTTATGAAACGGATCGGTATCGGGAAGCCCTTTCCTTGATTCGGGACTTTCCGTTTGCGGCACAGGGCCGGCTGATCGGAGAAGCCTCTATTCACGCGGAATACACTTCCAATCCGGCAATGGTAAAAGCGATAACAGAGCTGGCGGCGGCGCATGGAACGCACATGCACATCCATCTCTCCGAAACCAAAGCAGAGCACGAAAGCTGCAAGGAAAAATACGGCAAGACGCCGACGGCGTATTTCCGCGATTTAGGGCTGTTTGATGTGCCGACGACAGCGGCGCACTGCGTATGGCTGGAGGAAGACGATCTTGCCATTCTGGCGGAAAAGCGCGTCTCGGTCGCGACAAATCCGATCAGCAATATGAAATTGGCATCCGGCATTGCGGACCTTGCGGCGATGAAAGCCCGCGGAATCCGCGTGACACTCGGAACGGACGGGGTCAGCAGCAACAACAGTCTGAACTTCTTTGAAGAGATGAAAGTAATGTCTCTTGCTGCAAAGGTCAAGAGCATGGATCCGCTCTTCCTCTCACCGAAGGAAGTGCTGACGATCGCGACGAGAGAGGGCGCGCTGTCGCAGGGAAGAGAGGACTGCGGGCTTCTGGCAGAGGGCTGCAAGGCGGATCTGACGGTGCTGGATCTTGGAAGGCCGAATCTTTGTCCGAAGCACGATATTCGGGATCTGCTGGTTTATTCGGCATCTCCGGCAGATGTCGTTTTGACTATGGCAGACGGCAAGGTGCTTTACAGGAACGGGGAGTTTACAACGATCGATATTGAAAAGGCAATGGCGGAATCCGAACGCGCGGTTAAACGAATACTGGGAGAGCTGGGAGAATTAAATAAAATGGCAAAAAAAACGTTTATTCAGGGAGCGGCGATCCTCGGCATCGCCGGAATTTTTGTGAAAATATTGGGCGCCTGTTTCAGAATTCCGCTCGGAAATCTGATCGGCGATGTCGGAATGGCCTATTATCAGGCGGTGTATCCGGTCTATAATATTTTTCTGGCGGTGTCTACGGCCGGAATCCCCGTAGCCATTTCCAAAATGGTATCCGAGCGAAACGCGCTCGGAAGATACCATGAAGGATATCGGGTTTTTCGGATTTCGTTTCTTTTGATGTTTTTGATCGGAGTGCTTTCCTCTTCCGTCTGCTTTTTCGGGGCGGAACCGTATTTTACGGCGTGCGGCATTCCGGAAGCGAAATACGCGATGATGGCACTGGCGCCGGCGCTGCTGCTCGTTCCGATGATGGCATCGTTCCGCGGCTTCTTTCAGGGCAATCAGAATATGAAGCCGACGGCCGTATCACAGGTGACAGAACAGGTCTTCCGCGTGGCGCTCGGACTCTCGCTGGCTTATATCTGGCTTCCGAAGGGACTGGAGTTTTCGGCGGCGGGAGCGGCGTTCGGAGCAACAGCCGGATCGGTCGGGGGTATCCTTGTGGTGGCGCTTCTTTATCTCTTGCAGCGCGGACATTATCGAAGCGGGATTGAAAAAAGCAGCGGCAGGATTTATGATCGCGCAGGAAAGATTCTGGGAAAAATCGTCCTGTTTGCCGTACCGATCACTCTCGGAGCGGCCATTATGCCGATTATGAATGCAATCGATGTACCGATTGTCATGAACCGGCTTCAAAATGCAGCCGGATTTTCCGCAACCGAAGCAAAAGCACTTTACGGTCAGCTTTCCGGGTTCACCGGCTCCTTGATCAACTTCCCGCAGGTGCTGACACAGGCGGTTGCGATGAGTCTGGTACCGGTCGTTGCCGAAATGTATCAGCTGCGCAGACAGAGCGAACTGCAGGAAAATATTCATACCGGATACCGGATGGCGATCATCATGGGACTGCCGTGCGCGGTCGGCATGATGGTGATTGCAGAACCGATCATGCTGATGTTCTACCCGATGCAGCAGGCAAGTGCGGTCGGCGCGGCAGAATGCCTTCGGATCATGGCCTTCGGTGTAATCTTCCTTTCCAGTATTCAGACGCTTACCGGCGTACTGCAGGGAATCGGGAGACAGATGGTGCCGGTAATCAATATGTGCTTCGGCGCCGCCGCAAAGGTGGCCCTGACCTATATCCTGACGGGAATTCCGTCTATCAATGTGAAGGGGGCGGCCATCGGGACCGTGTCCGCTTATATGATCGCGTCTGTTCTCAATCTGCTGGCTGTGAAGCGTCTTACCGGCACGCAGTTTGATCTTTCGATGATTTATCTGAAACCGGGTGTATCCGCTGTCGTGATGGGCGCCTTTGCGTGGGGCACGCACCGGCTGCTTCTCGGAATCGTCGGAAACGCACTGGCGACAGCATGCGCGATTTTAATTGCCGCGGGTGTTTATGGCTTGATGCTTCTTAAGACAGGAGCTATTACCGAAGAGGAAATTCGGACCCTCCCCAAGGGTGAAAAGCTGGCTAAAATTGCTTCCCGCCTCACACGCTGAAATCCAGGGACTTTTATGAACTTTTGAACTTTATTGGAAGAAAAGAAAGCGGAAAAATCGGATCCGTCGGAAAAGGAGAAAACAATGGCAGAAATGGATAGGGAAAATATGGAGAAATATGCGCATCTGATGCAGGATTCCGAAACAGAAGAGAAGGCGTTCTCCCGTCTTTGGGAGATCATCGGTATTTTGCGGAAGGAGTGCCCGTGGGATCGGGAGCAGACCTATGAGAGTCTGGTGCCGTGTATGCTGGAAGAAGCGTATGAAGCGGCAGATGCTGTCCGCCGGAAGGATTTCCCGAACTTGAGAGAAGAACTCGGGGATGTCCTGCTGCAGGTCCTGATGAACAGCGTGATCGCAGGCGAAAAAGGGGATTTTTTGCTGCTTTCTGTCATAAATGACGAGTGCCGTAAAATGATTCGCCGACACCCCCACATTTTTTCCGGAGAAGGCGCTAAATGTGTTGACAAAGTCCTTGAAAAATGGGAAAATATCAAAAGTAAAGAGAAGGGAACGGAAACGCAGGC
>CAKQWL010000082.1 GCA_934278965.1 uncultured Clostridia bacterium
CGGATCCAGCGCCGAAGTCGGCTCATCAAAAAGGAGTACCTCCGGCTCCATCGCCAGCGCTCTCGCGCTCGCGACACGCTGCTTCTGCCCTCCGGAAAGCTGACGCGGTCTTGCGTTAATATACGGCAGCATTCCCACCTTCTCCAGATAGTGCAGCGCCGTTTCCGCTGCTTCCTCCTTATTCCTTTTCAGTACTTTAACCTGTCCGGACATGCAGTTTTCCAGTACCGTCATGTTCTCAAAAAGATTAAAGCTCTGGAAGACCATTCCCACCTTTGCCCGGTATGCCGGAAGGGAAAATCCCTTTCCCTCAATGTCCTCTCCATGAAAAAGGATCTGCCCGGAAGTCGCTGTTTCCAAATGATTGATGCAGCGCAGCAATGTGGATTTTCCGCTCCCGGAGGAGCCGATAATGGTGGTAATATCCCCTTTTTTAACGCAGAAGTCAATATCCGAAAGCACCTCGTGCCGGCCGAATATCTTGCTGAGGTGACGCACTTCGATCAAATTTTCCGAATTCATCTTTATGCCCCCTCTCCGACCGCTTCCTCATCCTTCTTTTTCGGACGATAGCGAAGCAGCCCGCTTGTATAAGCATGCGTATCCGTCGTTGCGATATCGTAATTGCCGTTTCCATCCAGCTTTTCCTCCAGCAGGTGGAGCAGTCCGGACGCGGCCAGCGTCATGGTCAGGTAAATGACCATCGTAATCGACGCCGATTCAAAGAATGTATAAAGCGCACCGCTGACGCTCTTGTGCACGAAGAAGAGCTCCGAAACACTGATCACGGACAGCACCGACGTGTCCTTGATATTGATGATAAAATTGTTTCCGATTTGCGGAATAATGTTGCGGAAGGCCTGCGGCAGAATGACCGAAAGCATCGTCTGAACATGCGTCATAACGATAGCCTGAGCCCCTTCTGTCTGCCCCGGATCGACGGAGAGAATCCCTCCCCGTACCGTTTCCGCCATATACGCTCCGGTATTGATCGATACGATGAAAAACGCGGCAAACCACATGCTCATCTGTACCCCGTAAACCATCCGGACACCGTAATAAATAAACATTGCCTGTACCATCATCGGTGTGCCGCGGAAGACCTGCACATAGATCAGCATAATTGCTTTCAGGAACTTTACCCCCGCTCGCTTCCAAAGCGGATCCCGCGATTCTGCCGGGATCGTCTGGATGATTCCGACAGCAAATCCGATCACACATCCGAAAAAAGTCCCGACAAGGGAGATGAGGAGGGTTCTGCCCGCCCCATCGATATAAGAAGATCCGTATTCCGTAAGACAATCACGGACCCCTTCCATAAACTCAGCCATTTTTACTCCTTTTTATTGATTCAAAGGCTGTACTGAGATTGCTTCCTGCATCATTTGCTCATAATCTTCCGTTGTCATTTCCGAAAGAACGCCGTTAATTGCGTCGAGGAGTTCAGTATTGCCTTTTTGTACAGAAATACCAAGATTGATTTCCTCCTCGGAAACTTCAAAGTCGTCCTCACTCCCGGCGAAATCAAGCAGAACGAAATCATCGTAAACGGTCGTTGCTGCCATTGCCGTCGGCATATCCGTTACCACGAGATCTACCGAGTCCGCATCGAGTGCTACCAGCATTGCCGGTGCGCTTTCCTGTGCAGGGAGAATATCGGCGTCTTCAATCTGAGGAAGACAAATATCGTACCAGATCGTACCAAGCTGCGATGTGCAGGTTGCCCCTTTCAGGTCAGATACACCCTGTGCGGATGCATACGGACTGTCCTTCTTAACGAGCGTCACGATCGAAGCATAATAGTAAGGATCTGAAAAATCTACTTGTTTCAGGCGTTTGGCCGTGATCGACTGTCCCGCGATCGCTGCATCAACATTGCCTGATTCAACCGCCGGAACGAGGGATTCCCAATCAAGTTTGACGATTTCCAGCTCCTTGCCCATTTTCTCCGCAATCCGTTTGGCCATCATCACGTCATACCCATAGGCATAATCGTTGGTCCCGGAGATCGGAACAGCACCATTTTTGTCGCTTCCTTGAGTCCAATTGTACGGTGCGTAAGCGCATTCCATCGCAACACGGAACTTGCCGCTCTCGCTGCTGTCATCTTCCTGACCGCCGCAGGCTGCAAGACCGAGGCAAAGAATCAGCGCCATCACAAGTGCTAAAATCTTTCTCATTTTGCTTACCTTCTTTCCAGTTTATTTCCCCAATATTTTTCTTTCGGACAAAAAAGAACCTCCCGGCAACCTTGTCTCGGGAGGAAATCTCATTACCAAAATTCTGTCTTACTTCTATATTTTTTCTGTAATCCACGCCTTTTCCTTCTGTATCCGTCCTGCGACGGACACATCCGATCGCGGCCACGGCCAAAAAGAAGCGGCAGTCAGGAGCAGAACAACTCCCAAAGCGGTCGCAGCAAGATGCGCCGAATGGAAAGCTCTCATAAGACGGGAAATCAGAAACAAGATAGTCCTCCGCAAGCGCTCTCCGCCAAGCCCATGCGACAGTCCGCAGGATCTTCTCCTACGGCCCAGCAAGCAGCCTTCCGGAACCCGGCCGCAGCTTCGGCGAACCTCCCTTTCACGAAAAACCGGTGTCCTGCCGTTCTGCCTTTCGCTACTCTTGACCATCCGCGCCTCTATCCTTGCTTTTAACTGCTTAAAAACAAAATATCGTATTCTTTTTTCTCCTTACCCGAAAACCGCCGGCTGGGAATCCGACAGACAGGTAATTAACCGTCATTATATCAAGCGTCTGCTTCTCTGTCAAGCATTTTTATAATTTGCAGATAATTTTTACTCTTATTTTATGTGAAAATCGAACATCGGCGAGGTGAAACTGTCCGCGTTATACATCAAAACTACCAGATCCGGATCGTATTCCGCCGCATACTCCGCGACATCCTGCGTAAAAAGCCGCATATCGATTGCGCGGACTTCACGAATCCCAAGCGACAGAAAACTGTACACCGGAATCCCGAACGAATCCTTGATGATCAAAATCTTTTTGTCGTTTTCCGCGTTATGATTCAGAAAGCGCAGCTCCTGATAATCCCCGTGATAGACTGCGTACCGATTCGTACGAATATCCGGATCATCGATATATTTCTTTTCAAGAATAGCCTCCTCAAAGCTTCCTCTTGTTTCTTTCCGGCTTTCCCCTTCAATCTGTATCAGCGTATAATCCGTGTCAAACTTCGGTGTGATCAGCGTAAAATCGTCCGTTCCGCCGTAGATCTTTCCAACCCGGCGGCCCATGGAGCCGATATAATCCGCCTTCCGGACATCAAAGCTGAAATTCTCTTCCCGGTAGAGATCCGCCGGAATCTGCATGTCATAGTTCTGATTCAGATAATCCGCGATCAGACCGGCCGCATAAAACGCACCCTCAATGGTCCAATGATGGTCGGTATTAAAGAACAGCTCGTTCTGCGTCTTACCGGAGGACCAGAAATCATCCCGCAGATCGTAAAAGTCCACACCGGCCGCTTCCATATTCTCCAAAAACACATCGGCATTTTCATTTGCGTAATCATGAACATTTTCCGGAAGCTGCTGCTCCCCGCCGTAAGCCTTCGGCGGGATCTTGAACGGAAGCTGAATATAGAGAAAATCGATTCCGTCCTGCCGGAGATGATTGACAAGCGGATAGGTCAGCGTACAGGAATCCGGTACATAGCGCTCCGGCACAGCGAAGGTCACCTGTCCGAAGCTGGTCTTGTACAAAGAACCGTAGTTATAATCTGTAATAATGTGCTTCCCCATGGTCAGTTGCGCGAGTCCGTAAAGCTCCACATAATCCTGTCGATGGTATGCCCCCTCATTGACCGCATTCTCCGCCGCGTCGATCGCGCCCTCAATCCGCTCCAGATACGGCGCCCCCGTCGGCACTGTCTGCCGGTAGGTCAAAAGGAAGCCCTCGCCGAAATCCTCCGTCGTGGTCACCATCCCAAGCAGCATTCCGAAAATCAGAATAAGGAACAGCAACGCCGTGATTTTTTCTTTCGTATGCGTTCGAAACGCTTTTTTCAATCGTTCCATACCGTTTGCCTGCCTTCCTTAAAAGTTGAAATAAATAAACGGATTATAAGCGCCTTTGATCAGATATGCCAGGGACAAAAGAAGTCCCGCCATCAGCACCGCGCTGTAAAGCACGGAAAGCGCGGCCGTTTTTCCGACCGGATCGTCCTCTTTCTGCCGCATCCACACGGAAAACTTCTGTGCGATCGGCATCGAAAAAAGGATTCCGAAGACGAGATACCACAGATTTTCCCGCAGGTAGACGGCAAAATTCACATCGGTCAGTCCGATGCTGCCGATTCCAAACATGTGTCCCGCGAAACGGACGCCGTCCGCAATGGAATTCGCCCGGAAAAAGACCCATCCGAGGATGACAAAAAACAGCGTGTAGATCCGGCAGAGCGCCGACGGAATTCTGCGCTTTTCAAAACCGGTCGTCTTTTCCGCCGCGATCAGCACGAAATACATCAATCCCCATGCAATAAAGGTCCAGTTCGCCCCATGCCAGATACCCGTCAGAATCCACACAACAAACAAGTTCCACACCAGCCGGCCCTTTGTCCTGGTACGGCTGCCGCCCAGCGGAAAATAGACATAATCCCGAAACCATGTGCCGAGGGAAATATGCCAGCGCCGCCAAAACTCCGAAACCGAACGGGAAATATACGGGTAATTAAAGTTTTCCGGAAAATGAAATCCAAACATCTTCCCAAGTCCGATCGCCATATCGGAAGACCCGGAAAAATCGAAATAAATCTGCAGCGTATACGAAATCGCTCCAAGCCACGCAAACGCGACAGAGCAGCGGTCCGCCGCCGAGAATGCGAAGCTCTGATCCGCGATCAACGCAAAATTGTTGGCGAGAAGCACCTTTTTCGAAAGCCCTGCGATAAAGCGGCACACACCGGATGCAAAATCATCCCAGGTCTCCTGCCGCCCCATGATCTGCTCCGATACCGTCTCATAACGCACGATCGGCCCGGCAATCAGCTGCGGAAAAAACGCGATGTAAAGACCGACATTCAAAAGGTTTTTCTGCATCTCTCCCTTTTCGCGATAAACATCGATCACATAAGAAATTGCCTGAAATGTAAAAAACGAAATCCCAATCGGAAGCCCGATCTCCGGCACCGCAAGATTAAGACCCGCAATCGCGTTGATCGTTTCCAGCGTAAACATCAGATACTTGAAGATAAAGATAATCAAAATGTTAAAAGCCAGCATGACCGCGATCACCCCTCGGGATTTTGCCCTACTTTCACGCACACGGGATACCGCAATGCCAAACAGCCAGTTTCCCGCGATCGAAAGCATCATCACCAGCACAAACCATGGCTCTCCC
>CAKQWL010000083.1 GCA_934278965.1 uncultured Clostridia bacterium
AATGAACAGAATGGCCGCAGCAGATTGCCGCCGCCAGCGCATCCGCCGTATCATCCGGCTTTGGAACACTTCTTAAGCCCAAAATCGTCCGCACCATTTCCTGCACCTGTTTTTTTTCAGCCCTGCCGTACCCCACCAGTCCCTGTTTGATCTGGAGCGGTGTATACTCATAAACAGGAATGCCGGAGTTTGCGCAGGCAAGCATCGCAACACCCCGTGCCTGTCCAACCAAAATAGCCGTCGTCGTATTTGTATTGAAAAAGAGCTCCTCAATCGAAGCGATATCCGGCTGCTCTTCTTCAATAATCGTCATCAGCGAATGATAAAGAATCTTAAGACGTGATGTCATCTCCATTCCCGCTTCCGTTGTCACCGCTCCGTAATTGAGCGGCCGGAAATGATTTCCTTTCATTTCGATAACACCCCACCCCAAAATCGCATATCCGGGATCAATTCCCAAAATCTTCATTTTTCGCCGCCTTTTCTTCTTTGATAATCCTTTTTATTTTAGCATATGAACATATGTTTGTCCACAATCTTGGAGAAAATATGTGGTTTTTTTCCGATTCCGTGGTATAATGTGTATATCGTGCATAATTATAAATTTTAAGATAAATTTGAAGGAGTGTTTTATGCGATACACACGACATACCGCAATCCTGGATATCATCATTGAAATCGAAATTGAAACCCAGGAAAGCCTCGCCGCAATGCTGAAAGAGCGGGGTTTTAACGTAACGCAGGCGACCGTTTCACGCGACATCAAGGAGCTTCAGCTCATTAAAATTCTAACCCCCGGAGGAAATTATAAATATGCTCAGCGAAAAGAACTCAGTGCACCGATTTCCGATCGCTTTGCGCGTATCTTCCGCGAAACGGTAACATCCGTTGATTACTCCGGAAACCTGATCGTCATCAAGACGCTTTCCGGATGTGCCAACGCCGCCGCGGAAGCTATCGACACTACAAAATTCTCCCATATCGTCGGTACGATTGCGGGAGATAATACTTTCTTAATTGTCGTTGATGCACCGGAAAATTCACCGGAGCTTGTCGAAGTTTTCAAAGATATGCTGAAAGCTCGTTAAAATTCATAAAAAATCAGAGTGCTGTGGGGAATTTATGATCAATCATATTAGGATACATGATTTTGCAATTATTGAGAATACGGAAATCGATTTTCATCCCGGCCTGAATATTCTTACCGGGGAAACCGGCAGCGGCAAATCCATTGTCGTAGAAGCGATCAGTCTTGTTCTCGGTGCCAGAGCCGATACGGCTTTTATCCGTTCCGGAAAAGAAAAAGCGGTCGTTCAGCTGGTCGGCGACATTGACGGAGAAGAAATTGTCATTACCAGAGAAGTGTCTGCGGCCGGAAAAAATCTTTGCCGTCTGAATGGTGAACTCATTACACTAGGTCAGCTAAACACCTATTGCCGCAGATTGGCGGATATTCACGGTCAATATGATCATCAGTCGCTTCTGAATCCGGATAACCATATTCAGCTTATTGATCTCTATCACAGGGATAAGATTTCCTCTGCTAAAAATAAAGTTTCCGAGCTCTATTCCGCCTTTCGGAATGCCCGCCAGGCGCTGGACCGTCTGCTCACCAATGCGGCAGAAAACATGCGGAAACGGGACTTTATGCGCTTTGAGGCGGACGAAATCCGAAATGCGCAGCTTCGCGCCGGAGAAGACAGCGAGCTGGAAGAGCAGATTCTTCTGATGCAGAACAGCGAAAAAATCTATCGTGCTCTTTCGGAGGCTTGTGATCTCGGCAAAGATGGGGCACCGTCTGTCATGGACCTGCTCTCCCATATTACGGCTCTTCTCGCCGAAACTTCTCCGTATTCTGCTTCCTTGGCGGATGCGGAAAATACACTGAATGACCTTTTTTATAGTCTGGAAGATTTATTCCGTGAACTTCGAAATGCACGCGACCGCATTACTTTTTCGCCGGCCGAGCTGGACGAAGCGATACAGCGCGCGGATACAATCAGCCGACTGAAACAAAAATACGGCAAATCAATTCCAGAAATCCTGGAATACGCGGAAAAAACAGAACAGGCCCTTCTCCAGATCGAAAATATCGAAGAAGAGCAGGCACAGCTCGAAGCAAAGCTGCACAAAACCGAAGCTGCACTGCTTCAGGCCTCCCGTGAACTCACTGCACTTCGAAAAGCTTCCGCCTCCGAGCTGGAAAAGAAAATCTCCAAAGAGCTCCTGGAGCTGAACTTTTCAGACAGCCAGATTCACATCCAGTTTGATGAGCTTCCGTCTTTTACGGAATCCGGAATGGATCGGGTGGAATTCCTCATCCGTACCAATCGCGGGGAGCCGTTAAAACCTCTGGCAAAAATCGCATCCGGCGGCGAGATGTCCCGAATCATGCTGGCTTTCAAAAATATCATCGCGGATTATGATAATATCCCGACATTAATTTTTGACGAAATCGATACCGGGATTTCCGGCATCACCGCAAGCATTGTCGGCCAAAAGCTCCGGCAGATTGCCGGTGACCATCAGATCATCTGCATCACCCATCTGCCTCAGATCGCGGCTTGTGCAGATCACAGTTACCGGATTCAAAAGGAAACTTCGCAGGATTCTACAACAACTCATATTACGGAAATCAGCGGTGAGGAGAAAATTCACGAGATTGCCCGCCTGCTCGGAGGCATGGAAC
>CAKQWL010000084.1 GCA_934278965.1 uncultured Clostridia bacterium
TTCTGGATGTCATGATGCCAAAGATGGACGGCTTTGAGGTTCTTTCGCGTCTCCGCAAGGCCGGGATTCAGACCCCCATTATGATGCTGACCGCACGCTCGGAAAAAGAGGATCGCATCACCGGGTTTGATACCGGCGCGGACGATTACCTGCCGAAGCCATTCGCACCGGACGAACTTTTGAGCCGCGTACGCGCCATGCTTCGAAGAGGCGGGAATTATCACGCCCCCGTCTTGAAATTCGGCGACCTCGCTTTCGATTCTTCCAGCGGTCTTTTATCCTGCGGCACCAAATCGGTCCGCCTCAGCAGCCGCGAATTTCAAATCATAGAGCTCTTTTTGCGTTCTCCGAATGTTGTATTTTCCGGCGAACGCATCCTTGAACGAATTTGGGGATGGGACAGTGATTCCGACATCCATGTTGTCTGGGTGCATATCTCAAACCTGCGCAAAAAATTAAAGGAGATCGGTTCCGATGTTTCCATTCGGGCCAATCGCGGTCTGGGTTATATTTTGGAGGAGCAATCATGATTAAGCGGCTCAAAAGACGATTTTTCCGCATCGCGACCTTGTCGGTTACCATTGTGATGCTGCTTCTTACACTGATTTTGAACGCGGCAAATTTCATTTTTACCGACTCGGATTTAACACGCAAACTGGATATGATCTGCGAAAACCGCGGTACAATCCCGCAGGAAACGCATGACCCGGTTCCGCCGATCCTGCCGAAGCGTTCTTCTGACAAGATACCGGAACCGTCCGCTCAGAGTGATGCTGATTTTTCGCAGCGAAAGCCAAGCCCTTTCGGAGGTCCGTTCAATCCGGAGACACCGTTTTCAACCCGTTATTTTACACTCATACTGGATGAAAGCGGAAATCTCCAGAAAAGCGATTTATCCCACATTGCCGCGGTTACCGACGACGAAACCGCGTTCTTTGCCGAAATCGCAGCGAAACACGGGGAGGGATACGGCTACTGCAGCGGCTATAAGTTTCGTGTGATCCGGCAGGATGACGGGCACAGTCTCGCTGTGTTTCTCGATTGTTACCAGGAAATCCGTGCGCTGAAGTCTGTCCTCTTGTGGTCCGCTCTCGCAGATATTATCTGTATTTTCCTGGTGGCTTTACTGGTCCTTTTTTTTTCGGGACGCGCGATCGAGCCTGTGGTGCAAAGCACCCGCAGACAAAAACAGTTCATCACCGATGCCAGTCATGAACTGAAAACACCGGTCACTGTTATCGCAACCAGTCTGAAGGTCCTGGAAATGGAAACCGGCCCGCAAAAATGGATTGATAAGGCAATGGCGCAGACGGAAAAGCTGAAAGAGCTGATTAACGCGCTTGTCACATTATCACGAATGGATGAAGAGAATTCGCCGCTCTGCCCTGCTCCTTTCAATGCCGACGCTGCTGCAAGGGAAGCCGCGGAAGCTTTTTCGGAATTGGCAGAAGCAAAAGGCTGCACATTACAGTGTTCTATCCAGCCGGACATCATTTACAACGGAGACGAACAAGCTGTCCGTCAGCTCTGTTCTATCCTTCTCGACAATGCCGTGAAATACGCGCTTCCGGATACAACCATCTCATTTTCTTTGAAGCGTACGAAAAAAGGAATTCTTATCCGTACCGTAAATGC
>CAKQWL010000085.1 GCA_934278965.1 uncultured Clostridia bacterium
TCACAATACCGTCGTATACCCCGTAAGCCTGCTGGATCTGATCCACCAGATCGCCCTCATGATTGGACTGAAAAAAATCAACCTCTACCCCGGCCTTTTCCGCCTCATCCTGAATAAATGACAACAAATCCGCATAAGTCCTGCTGCCGTAAATCGCAGGCTCGCGCAGTCCCAGCAAATTTAAGTTAGGACCGTTTATTACGAGAATTTTCATGGTTTTTTCTTCCTTTCATTTTGATCGTCCGTCCGATCCTTCGGGGCATCCGCAAGCTGCGCGCAGATTTGATCCGCAGCCCGTTCCGGGGTCTCTGAATTCTCCGCTGTAAAATCAGAAAACGCCCGATAAAGAGGTGCCCGTTTTCGGTACATCTCCTCCGCATCCTGACGCTGCGAAAGTGGTCTTCCCGTTTTTTCCAACTGCGTAATCGGACGAACGATCCAGACGATTTTTCCGTTCTGATGCAGCAAAGGATAATTCTCATCGCGTGTAACACAGCCGCCCCCGGTTGCAAGGATCTGTCCGGACAGCTTCCCAACTTCCGCCAGGACCTCCGTTTCAAGTTTTCGGAAGAATTCCTCTCCGAATTTCTCAAAAATCTCCGGAATCGAGCATCCCGCCTTTTCTTCCACGAAAAGATCCGTATCCAGGACCGGCCGCCCAAGCCGCCTGCCCAAGATCCGCGCGATGGTCGTTTTTCCGCATCCCGGCATACCGATCAAAATGATGTTCTGCATGGAGCCTTCCAGTTCCTCTTCAATCTCGCCAATCCTCTCATTCGGTATATCTTGCCCGGTAAAAAGCTCCGCACTTCGCTTTGCCTGTGCTACCAGCATATGAAGTCCGCCGGCATACGGAATACCCAGCTTCTCCGCCTGCAAAAGCAGTGCTGTCCGCGCCGGATTGTAGACAATATCAAGCACACCGCAGCACTTTGGAAACGCCGTGAGAGAAAGCGGCGCTTTCCCGTTTGACGGATACATGCCGACCGGAGTCGTATTGACGATAATCTCGGCATCCTGATGACGGTATAAATTTTCGTAATTGTCCTTTCCGCTTCGCGAAATCACGATCACTTCCCTTGCAGAGAGCGCACGCATCACCGCGACAGCCGTCTTCGACGCTCCGCCGCTCCCGAGCACCAGCACTTTTTTTCCTGCTGCCGTAATCCCGCTTTTCTGTATCATGGCACGGAAGCCATAGGCATCCGTATTCGCACCGTACAAGGTCCTGTCCCCGCGGCGGACGAGCGTGTTGACGCTTCCGATGCAGGCCGCCTCCGGTTCAAGCTCATCACAATACGGGATGACCTCCGTCTTGTACGGAATCGTTACATTCAGTCCCTGCCAGTCACCGTTCCGGATGAAGTCGTCCAGTTCCTCTCTCTTCTTCTCATAGATTCGATATTCATAATCTGCAAGTCTCGCATGAATCTCCGGTGAATAACTATGCGCAAGCTTCTCACCCAGCAGCCCGAACCTGCCCATTACAATACCTCACTGTAGCTTCCGAGATACGAAAACTCTTCACTGATTGTCTGCAGCTCCGAAAGCAGCTGGATAAACTGCGGAGAATAGACCGGCGTTTCAATATCGAAATAAAACATAAATTCAAAATCACGATCCGGCATCGGACGGCTTTCCAATTTATTCAGGTTAATTCCCAGTGCATAAAACCGTGAAAGAACCTTGTAAAGCGAGCCCGGCCGATGTGAAATCACCAGCATCAGACTGGTCCGGTCAGCACCCGGATAAATTTCAAGATTTTTTGAAATACAGATAAAACGCGTATAATTATTGCCCTGATCCTGCACATCCGCCGCGACATTCTCCAGTCCGTACAACTGCGCACAGGAGCGTGAGGAAAGCGCCGCCACATCCTTTCGATCCGACTCCGCAACCATTTTGGCCGCAACAGCGGTATTCTCACAAGGAATCACCTTCACGCCCTCCAGGCCTTCCAGGAATCGGCTGCACTGGCTGATCGCCTGTTCATGTGAATAAATTTCCCGAACCTCGGAAAGTTTTGTACCCGGTTTTGCCAGAAGATTATGGTCTACTTTAAGCCGAATACTCCGGACAATCCTGAAATTATGCTTCATCATCAGATCATAAACCGCATTCACGGAGCCGGCGGTGCTGTTCTCGAGAGGAATCACACCGTACTTGCAAAGTCCTTTTTCAATTGCAGAGAAAACAGCGTCGAAATTCGAAAAATAAAATACATTCGCGAGTCGGAACAGTTTGTCACAGGCCAGCTGAGAATACGCCCCCTCGACCCCCTGACACGCCACGGTCGCCGTCTGTGGGAAAAGAGGCCCAGTCGTCCGGATCGCTTCTGTTACCTGTTCCACAAGCGGTGTTGTCTCTCCCAAAAGGCGATTCTGACAGCTTCGGCTCAATTCAAAAATAAGCGAGTAAAGGGAGACCGCGTACTCTTTCAGCTCCTCCGGCATCATCTCCGAAACCGCAAGAAGCTTCTCCCGCTCTCTCGCCGGATCCAGCACCGGCATTTTGTTTTTCTGCTTGTACTCCGCGATCTTTGCGGAGATTTCCATCCGCTCCCCAAAAAGCTTGAGCATTTCCTGATCGATCGCATCAATTTTTTCTCTGTAATCGGTTAAATTCATTTTCTACCTCACTTCCTTCGCACGCGCCAGAAGCGCATCATAAACAGCAATTGCAGCCGCAGCCTCCACACACGGCACCGCACGCGGTACAATGCACGGATCGTGGCGGCCTTTTACCCGGAGAATTTCCAGTTCCATGGTTTTCAAATTGACACTTTTCTGCGCTGAGGCAATCGACGGCGTCGGCTTCAGCGCGACACGGAATACCACCGGCATTCCATTGGTAATTCCGCCTAAAATCCCGCCTGCGTGGTTCGTTTCCGTGCCGATTTTTCCGTCTGTCACACAGAACGCGTCATTGTTTTCGCTTCCGCGCATTCCGGCAGCCGCAAATCCCGCCCCGAATTCGATTCCTTTCACTGCCGGAATTCCGAACACCGCGGAAGCAATCCGATTTTCCATTCCGTCAAACATCGGATCCCCAAGACCTGCCGGCAGTCCTAATATCTTGCATTCCACGACACCTCCGACAGAGTCTCCTTCTTCCTTCGCGCGCAAGATCTCTTCCTGCATCCTTTTTCCGGCCTGTTCACAGACAACCGGGAAATCTTTTTCAGCGGTGCTTTCCAAAAGTTCACCTTCATCCTGCACTTGTGCGATCGATGCGATCCTCGAAATAATTCGGATTCCCTCCTGCTGTAAAAGCTGAAGACAAATTCCTCCCGCAATGCAAAGCGGAGCCGTCAAGCGCCCGGAGAAATGGCCGCCTCCTGCCCAATCCTGCGCTCCGCCGTATTTTACATGCGCCGTATAATCGGCATGTCCCGGTCTTGGCAAAACTGCGAGCTCCGCGTAATCCTGTGATCTCGTATCGCTATTTCGAATAACCGCTGTAAGCGGCGCGCCGCACGTTTTTCCATCCTTGAGCCCCGAAAGAAATTCCGGAAGGTCCGTTTCTTGTCGAGGAGTCGAGTAAGCATTTTGCCCCGGTCTCCGCCGATTCAAAAAGTGTGTCAATTCCTCTTCATCTATCCGGAATCCCGCCGGGAGTCCTTCCAGGGTCACTCCGATCGCAGGACTGTGAGATTGTCCGAAAATGGTCATTCGCCATTCTTTTCCATAACTGCTGCTCATATGCATTTCTCCTCTATTTTAAGAGTTTCCAAGTCCTCCCAGAAGTCCGGATAGGACTTTTCCACACAACGGCTCCCCTGAATTTCTACCGGCGCAGCACAGATTGAAGCTGCTGCCGCTGCTGCCATCGCAATCCGATGATCATTGTGAGGATTGACGGACGCACCTCCCGGAAGCAGCGGACACCCGCAGATGCGAAGCCCCTCTTCCTCTTCGATCACACGAGCCCCAAGCACCGTCAGCATTTCCGCCGTGCTCGAGAGCCGATCCGATTCTTTGATCCGAAGCCTTCCTGCGTTGATAATCTGCGTCTCGCCCTCTGCTGCCGCCGCGACCACACTTAATACCGGGATCAAATCCGGGATCTGCGCGGCATCGATCCGACATCCCGTCAGTCTTTTCTTTCGCACGGTGACGGCATCTTCCGAAGCAGTCACCTCTGCTCCGAACTCGGAAAGCACATTCAAAACCGCGCGATCTCCCTGGAGAGAGTTCTGCCGCAATCCCTGTACTGTAATCCCATTCTTCGAGAGCGCGCCCATACAGAGAAAGAAGGCCGCTCCGGAGTAATCTCCCTCGGCGCGTACTTCTAAAGGAAGCCGGCTCCTTTGGCCTCCCGGAATAGCATAGACATTTCCCGTTTTTTCCATCCGGATATCCGCCAGGCAGAGTGCCTCCTCTGTCATCGCGATATATCCTGCCGACTCGATCGGCCCCGTAACCGTGAGGCTGCTCTCCCCTTCCAGAAGCGGCAACGCCATTAAAAGTCCTGAAATATATTGTGATGAGATATTTCCCGGCAAGCAGTAGGCACCCGCTCTCAGACGGCCGCTTACCGAAAGAAATTCTCCTTTTTTTTCGATCTCAGCGCCGAATCGCATCAATTCACGATCCAGCGGTGCAAGAGGCCGCTCCGGAAGTCTTCCTTCCATCCGAAAAACGGCCTTTTTCCCAAGCGCGCATACCACCGGCAGAAGAAAACGCAGTGTTGACCCGCTCTCTCCACAGGGAAGAAGGCACCTTTCCCCTTCGGAAGCCTCGTTTTCGGCAACTTCATTCTGCGGTATCGGGACAATGCGATACCCGCTTTGCCCCTCTTCTTCATGATATTTTTCAATCTGTGCGCCGAGTGCACGAAGGCAAGCAGCAGTAGCTTCAATGTCTTTGGAAATCCCGTCCGCCAGCACCACCGTTTCCTGCTGTCCGAGCGCCGCAAGAATCATCAATCGATGGGCTTCCGACTTGGAAGCCGGAACGCGGACACTTCCGGTTCTTGCGCCCGGTTTCACTGCTCTTTTCATTGAATTCCTCCTGCGTGTATAAAGCTTTCCAATTGTTCTGCCGGAAGCTCCTCCAATCTGCATTTTCCGATTTTCTCCGGAAGGACAAGCGTTATCCGATCTCCGTTCATCTTTTTGTCCGACATCACTGCACGCAGCAGTTCCTCCGCACTAAAATCGGTTCCGGTCGGGAGTCCATATTCTTTCAATACAGAAAGAATGGCTTCAACCGTCTCCGCGCCGCAAATCCCTTTTTGAAAGGCCGCCCGTGCAATCAGCGCCATTCCCGCAGCCACAGCCTCACCGTGCAGGATTTTAAATCCGCTGCACGCCTCGATTGCGTGGCCGATGGTATGTCCGAGATTTAGAAGCTGACGCTTCCCCCGATCAAACTCATCCTCTGCAACGATATCCCGTTTCATCGATACACAGGTAGTAATCACATGCTCCAACTGATTTTTAATCGGCTGTTCCCGAAGCTCCCGGAAGAATTCCGCATTGCCGAGAATCCCGTATTTGATCACCTCCGCGCAGCCGCAGCGATACTCCTCTTCCGGAAGCGTTTTCAGTACCTCCGGATCACAAAGGACAAGAGACGGCTGATAAAAACAGCCTACCTGATTTTTCCCGGTTTCCAAATTCACCGCCGTCTTTCCCCCCACGGATGAATCCACCGCCGCAAGAAGCGTTGTCGGAATCTGTATAAACGGAATTCCCCTTTGATATGTCGCCGCGGCAAATCCCGTGATATCTCCCGGTATTCCGCCTCCGAGAGCCACCAAAAAATCACTCCGCGTCAAATGATTCTCTGAAAGGAAATGAACGATTTCTCCATAAACAGCGAGCGTTTTGCTCTGTTCCCCATGCGGAAATACAAAAGAAACAACGCGAAAGCCGGCTTCCCGAAGCGCGTCACAAGCCCGTTTCCCGTAAAGCTCAAACACGCGATCGTCTGAAACGACGGCCGCGATCTTCGCGCTGCCGGAGACCGCCCTGCGGGCAAATTTACCAAGATCGCCGAGTATCCCTCTTTCGACGATCACATCGTATTCTCTCGAAGCACTGATTCGGATTGCAGGCATTATCCGTCTACCTCCTCTTTTCGTCTCTTTCCTTCTTCCAGAAGTTCCGTCAAACGGTCAAAATCCCCATTGCGTATCGCGTCCTGATACGCCTTTAGATTCTCAATAAAAAGATCCAGTTCCCGCAAGAGGTAATCGCTGTTCTCCAAAAATAGCTCTCCCCACATGGTCGGATTCAGCCATGCGACACGCGTCATATCCTTGTAGCTTCCTGCCGAAAATCCTTTGTGCAGGCTCGCCGTAGGGCTCTTAATATAAGCATTCGACACGACATGTGCCATCTGGGAAGTAAAGGCAATCATTTCATCGTGCTGTGCCGCGGTAGTGACCGAAATCTTCCCGAAGCCAGCCGGAGCGAGAAGCTCCTTGACGCGTGCCAGAAGTTCGATATCATCAAAATCCGGCGGCACAATTACCATTGGTGCCCGATGAAACAGACGGTCCGTCGCGTATTTAAATCCGGAGTACTGCGTCCCGGCCATCGGGTGGCCTCCCAGATAGGTGATTCCATGCGCTTTTGCGATCGGAAAACACTCACCGCACACTACACGCTTTGTTCCGCAGCAGTCAATGACAACCGGCTTTGTCCCGATATACGGCGCGTTTTCCCGCAAATACTCCACCGCCGCCATCGGATATACCGCAAGCAGGATCAAATCACACTGCGGCAAAGTCTCCCGGTTTAAATCACCGTTTACCGCTCCGTCGATCTTTGCGAACTCCAGCACCGAATGCTCTTTGTCAAAGGCAAACACTGTATGGCCTTCTTTCTGATAAGCCTTAGCGAAGGATCCTCCAATCAGCCCGAGGCCGACAATCCCGACAATCATGCTGTTACAACCTCCCGTACCTTTCGGATCTTTTCCGATAATACTGCATACTCTTCCGGACGGAGGGACTGCGCGCCATCGCAAAGGGCATGCATCGGGTCATTGTGCACTTCGATGATCAGCCCATCCGCACCGCCGGCAGTTGCTGCTAATGCCATCGGCGGTACCAGCCTTGCAATTCCGGTCGCATGACTCGGATCCACAATAATCGGAAGCGGTGTCAGTTCACGCAGCATCGGAATCGCCGCAAGATCCAGTGTATTTCTTGTGTAATCTCTGAATGTCCGGATTCCTCGCTCGCAAAGAATGACTTTCTCATTTCCGCTTGCCATAATA